>JAADGZ010000141.1:9242-12869 GCA_013152045.1 Gammaproteobacteria bacterium | reverse complement strand
AGTGCGGCATCGGTGTCGCCGATGTTGTTATAGGACAGTTCCTTGCCTTGCAGCTGGACGGCAGTGGCGATGCTGGCTTCGGCAGGATGGGCTTCAATATAGAATGCGGCTTTCTGATGTGGATTTTCACCGTAGCGCATTTCCTGAGTTTTATGGTACTGGCGGTTGAAGGTGCGTGGAAAGTCTGCCTTGTTGTCTGTTGCATCGGTCAGGGTGCCGAGATAGTTGGCAATGGTGCCGTCATAATGGGCGGTATGCTCGAAGGTTTTAACCGCCAGATCAAAACGCGTCGCATCACTGACGCTGCCATCGTTGTTTTGCATTTCTTCGAGAATGCGAGCGTAGTCATCGGCATCGACCACTACACTGACAGAGGCATGATTCTTGGCCGCTGCGCGCAACATGGTAGGGCCGCCGATGTCGATGTTTTCGATGGCCGTGGCCAGGTCGCAATCAGGTTTAGCTATGGTGGTTTCGAAGGGATAGAGATTAACGACTACCATATCAATAGGCGGAATATCATGCTTTTGCATAACCGCATCATCGATACCCCGGCGTCCCAGCAGTCCGCCGTGAACTTTAGGGTGCAGGGTTTTGACCCGGCCATCCATCATTTCCGGGAAGCCGGTATAGTCGGAAACCTCAACCACAGAAATGCCTTCATCAGCCAACAGTTTTGCTGTGCCGCCGGTAGAAAGAATTTCTATATTGAATTTTTCATGCAATACGCGGGCGAAGTCGGCAATGCCGGATTTATCGGAAACGCTGATCAGAGCGCGGGTGATTTTTGCCATGCTTGAACCTTAAGTGATATTGATTGAGGGTGTGATTAACGCAGAGAACGTGCAGAGGCGCGCGCGTCCGCGTCCTCTGCGTTTATTATTCATACGCCGGTATGAAGGTTAGTCGTGTAAATCGTACAATTTGAGTTTCTTGCGCAGGGTGCCGCGGTTAATGCCTAGCATTTCGGACGCCTTGCTCTGGTTGCCGTGGGTGTGTTTAAGCACACAGCGTAACAGGGGTTCTTCAATTTCCTGTAGTACGACCTGATAAAAATCTGTGGTGGCGTGGCCATCCAATTGTGTTAGGTACATTTCAACTGCGTCTTCGACGCAGGCACGCAGGGGTTTGTGAACCTGTTCCGCAATATTGTTATCCAGGTTTACTGCCGTGTTGTCTATGAGAGCTTCAGTCATGCTGCCATTTCCTCCTTGTTGATTAGGGTAGTGAAGAATTCCTCCACCATATTTTTTTGATCCTCGGCGCCGTCCACCCGGTTGATCAATTGCCGGAAAGCAGCGCCATGTTGCTGGCCTTTGCTATACCAGCTGATATGTTTGCGTGCCATACGCACGCCGGTGTAGTCGCCGTAAAAGGCATAAAGATTATCGAGATGGTCGAGCAAAATAGCGCGAATCTCCTCCAGATCGGGTTCAGGCAGGGTTTCGCCTGTATCCAGGTAATGGCGAATTTCTCTGAATATCCAGGGTCGACCCTGCGCGGCGCGGCCAATCATAATGGCATCCGCCTGGGTGTAATCGAGCACGAAGCGGGCTTTTTCCGGGCTACGGATATCGCCGTTAGCGATAACGGGGATCTGAATCTGCTGTTTGACTTCGGCGATGGTGTCGTACTCGGCATCGCCATGATATTGGTCAGCGCGGGTGCGGCCATGGATCGCCAGTGCCTGGATGCCGCAGTCTTCGGCGATGCGGGCAATGCGCGGGGCGTTGCGATTGTCCTGATCCCAGCCGGTGCGGATTTTTAGGGTCACAGGGATATTTACCGCATTAACAACCGCCTGCAGAATCTGGCTAACCAGGCGTTCGTCGCGCATGAGGGCCGATCCTGCCTGCACGTTGCAGACTTTTTTGGCTGGGCAGCCCATGTTGATGTCAATGATCTGCGCGCCCCTGTCAGCATTGTGGCGAGCTGCCTCAGCCATCATGGCCGGTTCGGTACCCATGATCTGCACCGATTTAGGCTCGATTTCGCCTGCGTGGCTGGCGCGTCGCTGGGTTTTCTTGCTGCCCCAGAGCAGCGAATTGGATGAGACCATTTCAGATACCGCCATACCCGCGCCGAGCTTCTTACATAGCTGGCGAAAGGGCAGATCGGTGACCCCGGCCATCGGCGCAAGGATCAGATTATTGGCAAGTTGATAAGGTCCGATTTTCATGAATGTCTAAGATATCTTGTCCCTGTTTACCAATACCGGACATGTGAATGCCCGATCAAAGTAGTATGGCGTTGAAATATATAACTCGCCCGGGCTTTTATTTGGTTTCTCAGCTGCTGTAGGACTGTCTTTCTGGCGTTACTAGGCCGAAAGTAGCAGTCTGAGTTTATTTTTCAGCCACGCTAGCGGGCCGAACATAATACCTGCATTAGGGGACTGGATAAAGTGACAATGGTGATTTTTGCGCAGATTTTAGTGGCTGCTGATGGAATTTTTCACAAAAACTGGAATTCAAAATTTACCGCATCCCGGCCAGGATCGAGGACGTCGATGCGAATATGCACCGGGACGCCCGATTTCATCAATAAAAACGGGTTGTTAAGGCTGCCCAGATAGTCGGCAGGAGAAAATCGGCGTTGCGCCACCACGCTGCCTGTCAGATCTGACAGGGTTACCCGTATATCGGGATAGGCCTGGCTGAAGTTTGCCTGATTGATCATGGTGGCGGTAATCAATAATGCTTTTTTGTCCTGCGGATTGGCGCGAATATCACGTTCCAGTATCCTGATTTGGTCAACATCTCTGCGGGCATGGATACGACAGGGAGCATACTGACAGAACTGTTCCAGCCAGGGTTGGGCCTGGGGGAGATAATGAATGATGTCGATACTGCGGAACAGGGCCAGCTGGATGAGCAGGGTGAGGCTTAACAGCAGGATCAAGACCAGTCCGGCGATAATTTTCCAGACGCTGGTTCTTTTAGGCTCGGGTACGGCAAGGGAGTCGCGCAGGCGGCGAGGAATCTCGTCTTCAGGTAATTTTGGAGACGAATGCCCTCGATTTTCGTTTATTGACGCCGGTATATCCGTGATGGATATAGCCTCATCCTCAAACTTGATATTGTCACTGCTACTGTCGAGCTGGATATGTTTGCCGAACGCCGCCAACATTTCCTTTTCTACCCGATAGTCTTGATCATCTTGTTTGTCATCATGGTGGGGATGTTCTGATTCAGCAAAAATATTGTCAATGGCCTGATTGATCTCAAGCTCATCATCGGGAATGTTTTGCCCTTGTTGGCTATCCTGGTCTTTGTTGCGAGTAGCAAGCTTGTCCGTTTCAGGTTCATTTTTTTCCAGTTCAGCCATGCCCAGCTCAAGCTGCTGGTGCATGTCGGAAAAAATATCCTCGATATTCTGCTCTTCTTTCAATGCATCCGAGATATCTGAATATTCATAAGCCTCTTCTGTCTGTATCTGATCTGCCGTATCACTTAGCGTCTGTTTGTTCTGACTGAGTGGATCCGCTGTCAGAGCCTCAAAAAGATCATCATGCGTATCCGCTGATGCGCCTGCTAATGAATGATCCCTTTTTTCTGCTGTGTCACTGGGTCGTGTAGAAACAGCCGCTTCGTTTTGCACAAAGGTATCAATAAAGTCATCGCGTGC
>JAADGZ010000141.1:0-9190 GCA_013152045.1 Gammaproteobacteria bacterium | reverse complement strand
TTGTCTTCGAACGGTGCATGCGCAGGGCTAATATCTTCGGGCTGTGAAAATTCGGCGGCAAAAATATCGCGGTCATGTTCGTCAGCTTCATGACGATGGTCGGATGTGGGGTTGGTTAGTTTTTCATCAGACAGCGTTTCGGTGAGACTTTCGCCGCCATTGAAGATCTGGTGGCAGTGACCGCAGCGTACCAGTCCTTTAGCCATCGCCAATTGCTCATCAGTGATGCGAAAACAGGTTTTACATTCGGGACAGCAGGTAAACATAATCGGGTTTTAATGGCTACTCGAAAGGGTCATCAGGTTGAGGGCATATAAAACCAGTATAAGCAATTGACGGGAACAAGAAAAATAGTCTTTTGCTCAGGTGGTCGGTAGAGTGTTTCTGCTGCCGTGCAAACAAATCCATTCTTCCTCCTGTTGGTATACCTTCAGATCAAACCACGGGCTATAGCTCTCAATCAGTTCATCCACCTGCGATTCGATGATACCGGAGAGTACGATATGCCCATCAGGCTGTACACTCTCGGCAAATTGTGGCGCAAGCTGACGCAACGGACCGGCGAGTATATTCGCCAGCAGCAAGGGCACCGTCAGGGCGGGACAGTTATCGGGCAGATGAGCCTGGATCCGATCCTCCACCTGGTTAAGGCTGGCATTATCGTGGCTTGCCAGTAGCGCCTGGGGATCATTATCCACCGCCAGAGCGGAAGCCGCGCCCAGTCGGCAGGCGGCAATGGCCAGAATGCCGGAACCGCAGCCGTAGTCAATCACCCTCTGCTCCACGGGCGGATGGGCAGCCAGCCAGCGTAGACACATGGCTGTGGTGGGGTGGGTGCCTGTGCCAAAAGCCAGTCCAGGATCGAGCAAAATGTTGACTGCATCGGCATCGGGCGGGCTAAAGGTACTGGGAACGATCCATAGATTTTCACCAAAACACATGGGCTGATAATCATCCATCCAGGCCCGCACCCAATCTTTGTCTTCCAGCGGATTAAGCGTCCAATTAGGCAGGGGCGTCTTACCCAGGGCTTGTGCCATGTCGGCAAGAATACCTTGAATATCTGCATCAGCTGCAAACAGACCGCTGATCAGGATTTGTTTCCACAACGGCGTTGCCCCCGGCGGTGGTTCAAACAAAGGCTGATCGGCGGCGTCTTGCATGGTTACCGCACTCGCGCCTGCTGTCTCTAACAATTCGGATAGACGTTCGGCCTGTTCTGGGCAGGTTTCAAATTTCAGTTGTAGCCAGGGCATAATTAGGATTTAGATAAAAGGTAAAAAACCAAAGATACCAGATAGGTTCTTTTTTTTCTTTAATTTAAGTGTTCTGAATTTCTAAACCGTTCGCCCTAAACCGTTCGTCCTGAGCTTGTCGAAGGAAGCTTGTCTTTAAGCCTTTAGCAGCTGAATTTTAGAAAGGCGGGTATTGATATGAATGAATATCCGGTTATGCTGGGTAATCATTAGTTTTTGTACAATATTATGGAGTAGACAGAAAAAATGATCGACGACTTAAAAGGCGACGAATCCTGGCGCATGTTCAGAATTATCAGCGAATTTACAGAAGGCTTTGATAAGTTGTCGAACCTGGGGTTTGCCGTTTCTATTTTTGGTTCAGCCAGATTCGAACCGGATACCCCCTCTTACAAAACCGCCGAGCTTATCGCAAAACGTCTGACTGAAAATGATTTTGCCATTATTACCGGTGGCGGCCCGGGCATTATGGAAGCCGCCAATAAAGGCTCGACCCTGGCCAATGGCGAAAATGTAGGGCTTAATATTGATCTCCCTTTTGAGCAGATCCCCAACCCCTATCAGAAAGTATCGTTACAGTATCGCTATTTTTTTGCGCGCAAGGTGATGTTTGTTAAATATTCAATGGGCTATGTCTGTATGCCGGGAGGTTTCGGTACCATGGATGAATTCTTCGAAGCTCTAACCCTGATACAAACACACAAAGTTTATGACATGCCGCTGGTTTTGTTTGGCTCGGATTATTATCAGGGACTACTGGACTGGATCAGAAGCACCATGATGGATGCTGGTGCAGTGTTTGAAAACGAACTGGACATCATCACGCTTACCGATGATGTCGATGAAGTGATTGATATTATGAATGCGCATCGCGATTACAAGAAAAAATTGATCGCCAGAGCCAGACAGGAAGAAGCTGAAAAAAACAGGAATTAAAAAGAGGGCAAGGATGTTCTGTTCTATTCAGTGTAGTTTGTAAAAAAGGGCAGATGCTATCTGCCCTTTTTATTTCTGATTGTAGTATTAGCCTTTCTTCTTTCTTTCTTCCAGCTTCTTTTCCAGATAATGAATGTTAGTACCGCCAGCCTGGAATGCAGCGTCGCGGATTAATTCTGCGTGCAGGGGGATGTTGGTTTTGATGCCTTCGATGACGACTTCACTCAAGGCACCGCGCATGCGGGCGATGGCGACGTCGCGGTTTTCACCGTGGCAGATCAATTTGCCAATCATGGAATCATAATAGGGCGGTACTTTGTAGCCGTTGTAGATGTGGCTGTCTACGCGTACGCCGGGACCGCCGGGAGCATGATAGGCGCTGATAGTGCCGGGTGAGGGCATGAAGTTTTCCGGGTTCTCGGCATTGATGCGGCATTCTATGGCGTGTCCCTGCACCTTGATGTCGTCCTGTTTGTAAGCCAGTTCCAGACCCGAGGCGATGCGCAGTTGTTCCTTGACGATATCGACGCCGGTGATCATTTCCGTAACCGGATGTTCAACCTGTATACGGGTATTCATTTCGATGAAATAGAATTCATTGTCTTCATACAGAAACTCGAAGGTGCCAGCACCGCGATAGCCAATGTCGCGGCAGGCCTGGGCGCAGCGTTCGCCAATCTTGCTTCGCATCGCTTCGGTGATGCCCGGTGCGGGAGCTTCTTCGATGACTTTCTGGTGCCGACGCTGCATGGAGCAGTCGCGCTCACCCAGATGAATGGCATTGCCGTGTTCATCGGACAGTACCTGGATTTCGATATGGCGCGGATTGCCAAGAAACTTCTCCATGTACACCACATCGTTGTTGAAGGCGGCTCCCGCTTCGGCTTTGGTCAATGATATGGCATTGAGCAGGGCGGCTTCAGCATGCACCACGCGCATACCGCGCCCACCGCCACCGCCTGCGGCTTTGATAATAATCGGATAACCGATCTCGCGGGCAATTTTAATATTGGTTTCATGATCCTCGCCGAGCGGGCCATCGGAGCCGGGTACAGTAGGAACCCCCGCTGCTTTCATTGCTTTGATGGCGGCGACCTTGTCGCCCATGATGCGGATGGTTTCCGGTTTGGGACCAATAAAAACAAACCCGCTTTCCATAACGCGTTCGGCAAAGTCAGCATTTTCAGAAAGAAAACCGTAACCGGGATGGATGCCCACCGTGTCGGTAACTTCGGCGGCGCTGATAACGGCGGGTACGTTCAGATAACTGTCGAGCGAGGATGCCGGGCCGATGCAGACGGATTCGTCGGCCAGACGTACATGTTTGAGATCACGGTCGGCATCGGAATGCACGGCCACGGTTTTTATATCCAGTTCGCGGCAGGCGCGCAGTATGCGCAGGGCGATTTCTCCGCGATTGGCAATGAGAATTTTATCAAGCATTAGGTTTGATCTTGTAATGTTCTATTTAATAACGGGTGCGATTAATTCGCACTGTTCTGTGTCAGGTGTGTAGCGAGCCATGTTATTTGCTTATTCAATAACAAACAGAGGTTGGTCATATTCCACCGGCTGACCATTTTCAACCAGAATAGCCTTGATAACGCCGGCCTTGTCGGCTTCAATCTGGTTAAGCAGTTTCATCGCTTCGATGATGCACAGGGTGTCACCGACCTTGACGGACTGGCCGACTTCGACAAAAGCGGAAGTGCCTGGTGAAGGTGCGCGATAAAATGCACCGACCATTGGTGATTTTACTACATGGCCCTGGATAGCGTCACTCTCGGTCTCTGTCGCGGGAGCGGGTTCCGGTGCGGCAATGGGCGCAGGAGGAGCAACGGCAGCAAGCGGCTGGGGGGCAGCGACGGGTGCATGCTGGGAATAGCGGCTGATGCGAACGGATTCTTCGCCTTCCTGGATTTCTATTTCGGCGATACCGGATTCTTCCAGTAATTCAATCAGTTTTTTGACTTTTCGTATATCCATCAAACGTACCTGTGTGCGTTAATTATTGGGGGTTACTGCAAATTTTTGATGCTGGCCTGCAGTGCAAGCGTGTAGCCATAGGCGCCCAGCCCGCTGATCACGCCCTCGGCCAGATCCGAAAAATAGGAATGCTGGCGGAAAGGTTCGCGGGCATGGACGTTGGACAAATGTATTTCAATAAAGGGTATTTCGACCGCAGCCAGCGCATCCCGCAGGGCAACACTGGTGTGGGTGAACGCGGCCGGGTTGATCACGATATAGGCGACATGGTCGTGTTGCGCCTGATGCACCGCTTCCACCAGTTCATGTTCGGCGTTGCTTTGCAGGCAGCGCAACTGGTGACCTGCCGCCTCGGCCTGTTGCATGAGATTTTTATTAATTTCACTCAGACTGGCAACACCGTAGTGTTCAGGTTCACGGTTGCCAAGCAGGTTGAGGTTGGGGCCGTGAAGGAGCAATAGGTTTGCCATGCTGAGTATCCTGCCATTACAGTTAGTAAAGCTGTTTTTCTGTAGTTAAACGAGTTTAGCCGTTAATTCGCGACATTTCACTGCAAAATAATAAAAATCTGGGCAATTGTGCATCATGTATAAGATTTTGTCCAGAAGCCTGTTAGTTCACGTTTATTCAACGAAGATAGTGACATTTTACCGGAATCCGGCAATAAAGTTGGGACGGAAGTCAAGGAATGAAGTAACGAAGCATCCCTCTGGGGGCGAAGTGCATACTGCTTGCTTCGTTTCTCGTAATTTGTCTCTTGTTCCCTGAATTTAAAGTAGCGGCTTAATGAATGCTTCTGCCTGTTCATAGCTTAATTCTCCGGGATGGGCACGAATAATACGCCCCTCTCGGTTGATGATGACGGTAAAAGGCAGGGCGCCTAGTTCGTTGCCATAGGCGTTAGAAATTTTAATACCCGTTTTTTCTCACAGTAAAATGGGATAGTCGATTCCGATAGGATCGAGAAATTCACGCACGCTTTGGGAATCATCGAGGGCGATGCCGAGAATGACGAAACCCTGCTTCTGATAGTTTTTATACAGGCGGATAAACGAGGGTATTTCGCGTCGACAGGGTGGGCACCAGCTGGCCCAGAAATTGACCATAATGACCTTGCCATTCCAGTTGTCGATGGACTGCAGTTTGCCGTTCAGATCTGGCAGGCTGAAGTCTGGACGGTGTGGTTGCGAGGCCTGATGATCGGTGCGGGCATCGATCTCGTCTCTGACGTGAGAAGAGTAAAGGTGGCTGGCGTAAAATCCGCCTGCCGCACTGATAATGATCAGACTTAGAAATAAAACAGGAGCAGGTTTATTCATTCTTTGGATTTAGTTACTGTTTTGGGGGGGGCTATTTTCTTTACATGAGCGAGAAATTCAGCGGTGGTCATGCTGCCGACGATGCGTAGTGATCGCTGTTCCTTGCTGTTGTCAGGGCTAAAAAACAGAATAGCCGGAGGCAGAATAACCTGGGCGCGTTTCATCAGCGCTTTGTCTTCGTCATCCATGGCGGTGACATCTGCTTGCAGGAGAACGAAGTTGCTCAATGCCGCATGCACAGCAGGATCGGGGAACACATATTGCTCATATTCTTTGCAGTAGGTGCACCAGTCGGCATAGAAATCAAGCATGACGGACTTGCCGCTGGCGCGGGCGTTGGCCAGTTCACGCTCTAGATCCGCCGGGGTTTTAATGCGGATAAAGGGCAGGTGCGCGGGTGTAGCATCGCCTGCTGAGGTGATTCCTGCGGTCGAGGTTTGTCCGCTGGTCAGGCTGGAGCCATGTAGCGGATGGGTAACATCTTTTGCGCCGGTGAGACCGCCGAGCATGACAATGACGCCATAGAGCAGCAACGCCACGCCGAGACCTTTCCACAGCGTATGCCAGCCGCTGTTGTTTACTACTAACGGTTCCAACGCGCGCATGTAAATGGCTGAGGTAATGAATAGCGTTGCCCAGAGGAGCATGGTTAGTTCCGGTGAAAACAGGGTCGGCATGCGCTCTAGCATGAGAATGGCGATGGCCAGCAAGACCACGCCGGCCACGGCTTTGACCGTGTTCATCCAGCCGCCGGCTTTGGGCAGCAGCTTGCCGCCGCTGGCACCAACCACTAGCAGAGGCAGGCCCATACCCGCGCCGAGGCTGAACAGAGCAACAAAGCCCTTGAGCATATCTTCACTGGTGGCGGCATAGGTCAGGGCGGCAATTAAAATAGGACCGCCGCAGGGACCAATGATCAGGGCAGAGAGAACGCCCATAACGGCCACGCCGATGAGATTGCCGCCTTTCTGTTGGTTGCTGACCATATTCAGCTTGCTTTGGATAAAGCTGGGGATCTGGATGTTATAAAATCCAAACATGGCAAAAGCCAGGGCAACAAACAGTAGGGCAAAGGGCACCAGTACCCAGGGACTTTGGAAGTGCGCCTGAATGCCTGCTCCCTCACCAACGGTAGCGGTAATGGCACCGATCACGCCAAAGGTGAGCGCCATCGCGCCGACATAGATCAGTGAAAGACCCAAGCCTTTGGTGGCCGAGGTTTTTTCTCCCTGGCCGATGATGATGCTGGAAAGAATAGGGATCATCGGATACATGCAGGCGGTGAAAGCCAGCATTAAACCAAAGCCCAATGCAGTAAGGATCACGGTGAGCAGACTGCCTTTACTCAGATTCTGGGTGAATTCTTCTACATTACTAAGTGGCTGGGTATTGCTGGGTTGCTGGCTGACTGCCGCCGGGATCTGAGTGACCAGTTGGTTGGTCGTGGGTAGCTTGAAGGTAATGTCTTTTTTAATCGGCGGATAACAGATCCCGGTTTTCTCCGCGCAGCCCTGGTAGACCGCATGCAAGGTGATGGGCGTAGCGGACTGGCTATTGCGCAACAGCGGGATGCGCGCTTCGACCTGGTTATGAAACACCTGGATCTGGCCGAAAAATTCATCGTGTTTGAGCTCACCTTTGGGCAGTTGCACCTGTCCGAGACTAACTCCCTCCGCATTTTTGAGGCTGAATTTGAATTTGTCGCGATATAAATAGTGATCTGGGGCAATACTCCAGCGGACAATGATCGTGTTGGGGTTCGCCAGCTCGGTAGAAAATTCAAACGCTACATCGGGATCGAGTATGCCGTCATCGGCACCGCCGCCGAGACCCAGGCTGTTACCGAAAGCCCCCAGGGTCTGGAGCGCAGGTGTACCGGTGGCTTGTGTTTTTGCTGGCGCTGTTGTTGCTGCAGACGCTGGTGGGAGCGTCAGGGTGATTTTCTGGGTATGGGGTGGATAACAGACACCAATATCGGCGCAGCCTTGGGAGTGGGCGACAAGCGTAAATTTACGGATCCCAGATTGTTCTCTGATAATGGGGATTTGTGCCCAGACTTTATGGCGATAGACTTCCAGCTTGCCGAAGAATGGGTCCTGCTTAATTTTTCCTTTTGGGAGTTTGGGCTTGCCCAGGCGAATGCCGGGGGTGTCAGAGCTGAAACGGATTTTATTGCCATAGAGATAATAATTGTCGGCTATTTGCCAGCCCGCTTCAATTGTGTCAGCGTCCAGCACACGGGCGCTGAAGGCATAGGCTTCATCCGCAGGGAGCAGGGCTTCTTCAGCATGCAAAAGGGGGCTAACAAGGCTGATGATAGTCAGCCAGCAGATAATCCAGACATTTTGTTTCATTCTTCAGGTTCCAGTGTGCTATCTATCCAGCGCAGGTAAGCCGCCAGACCGGTTTTCAGAGAGACCGCGACAATTTCAGGAAGTTCATAAGGGTGTAATTCGATAATTGTGTCTTCCAGGGCTTGAAATTGTGCTTTATGGGTCTTAATGAGTAATAAGACTTCCCAATCTCGCTCTATATTCCCTTTCCAGCGATAAATTGATCGTATTTTGGGTATTATATTGACGCAGGCGGCCTGTTGTCGGCTGACCAGCGTTTCTGCAATGTGCTCAGCCACGCTCTCGTCGGGGCAGGTGCTGAACACCATTAAATAAGGTAAATCAGACATGGCGGGAAGATAGCAGGATACAAGCTTGCCTGGCAAAGTTATTATAAGCATCCATCGTCCTTTTCCCCAGCCGTTCTGAAAACACGTATGCCACTATTCCGAATTTTATTTCTACTATTTTTGAGTATTCCCGTGATCGAGATCTACCTGCTAATCCAGGTTGGTGAGGTCATCGGCGCCTTGCCGACAATCTTTATTGTGGTGTTTACCGCAGTACTCGGCGTTGCCCTGCTGCGCAGGCAGGGGCTGATAACGCTGACCCGAGTGCAGGCCGCGCTGGCCCGGGGGGAGTTACCGGCTTTGGCTCTGCTTGAAGGTGCGCTGTTGCTGGTAGCGGGAGCACTGTTGTTGACCCCGGGGTTTTTCACCGATGCCATCGGTTTCATCCTGCTGATTCCGCCCCTGCGCCAGTCCCTGGTGCAGAGCCTACTGCTGCGGGGTCTGTTTCAGACCGGCGGCAGTTTTCGTGGAGGTGGTTTTTCAGGTGGCAGTACCTATGAAGGCCAGTCTGGTGAAAGCCGAGATACCAAGCTTATCGAAGGGGAATACAAACGCCGTGATGATTGATCAGATTTAACCGCAAAGGATGCAAAGGAAGAAAATGGCCTGATTTCTGGTTCCCACGCTCCGGCGAGGGAACCAGAAAAAATGAGTCGAGGATTTTTGTGCAAATCCCCCCTAAATTTTTCTGTAGCTTCAAATTTTTTTTAATTTTTGTCTTGAAATTCCCCGCCCTTGTCTCCATTAGTTAAGCAGCCCTGTTGCGTGCTTTTCCAGACTTAAAGATACGGGGTCTACCCTTGACAGAGGGTGATTGCTCGTTATGATTAGCACTCTCGAAAAAGAGTGCTAAAAATAGTCGTAAGAGTTATTTGACAGCAGGTTTTTACCCCCATTTTTCAAAAAACCATTATTTGGATTTTTACCAGGAGAGTTAAAGAATGAAAGTTCGTCCATTGCATGATCGTGTGATTGTCCGCCGCACCGAGGAAGAAACCACTTCCGCCGGT
>JAADGZ010000262.1 GCA_013152045.1 Gammaproteobacteria bacterium | reverse complement strand
TTTCGCTTCGCTCTACCCATCCTACTCTTTATAACTTAATTGTAGGATGGGTAGAGCGAAGCGAAACCCATCATTTACTCTGCAATCAAGTCATGTTCGGTAGCGCCGATGATCGTGACCTTAAGAAACTCACCGGGCTTGGCCTCTTCCACGCCATCGAGAATTACCACGCCATCGACTTCCGGCGCATCCGCAGCGGAGCGGGCCAGCAGTAATCCTTCGTCGCTGTAGCCATCCACCAGTACCGTCATGTGCTGGCCGACTTTGGCGGCGAGTTTTTCGGCGCTGATTTGTTCCTGCAGGGCCATCAGCCGCTCTAGGCGATCCTGCTTGATCTCATCGGCAACCGGATCCGCCAGCATGTTGGCATCCGCGCCTTCAACCGCTGAGTAAGTAAAGGCGCCGACTCGATCCAGCCGGGCTTCGCGCAGGAATTGCAGCAGCTCATCAAAGTCCTGTTCGGTTTCACCGGGGAAGCCGGTGATGAAGGTGCTGCGCAGAGTGATGTCGGGACAGATCTCGCGCCAGCCCTGGATGCGTTGCAGGGTGTTTTCAATATTGGCCGGACGTTTCATCGCCTTGAGTATGCGCGTGCTGGCATGTTGCAAGGGGACGTCCAGATAGGGCAGAATTTTTCCTTCCGCCATCAGTGGAATTATCTCGTCTACATGCGGGTAAGGATAGACATAGTGCAGGCGAATCCAGATCCCCAGTTCACCCAGGGCCTGCGCCAGTTCGGTGAGCCGGGTTTTGAGTGGCCGTCCGCCCCAGAAGTCGGTTCGGTATTTAACATCTACGCCATAGGCGCTGGTGTCCTGAGAGACGACCAGCAGTTCTTTGACGCCAGTTTGTGCCAGTGCTTCGGCTTCGCGCATAACCTCGCCTGCAGGACGGCTGACCAGATCGCCGCGCAGTGCCGGGATGATGCAGAAACTGCAACGGTGATTGCAGCCTTCGGATATTTTCAGATAGGCATAATGCGCAGGCGTCAGTTTGATGCCGGCGGCGGGAACCAGATCGCTAAAGGGATCATGCGGTTTGGGGATATGCGCATGGATAGCCTGCATGACCTCGCCCAGGGCATGGGGGCCGGTGACGGCCAGCACCTGGGGATGGTGTTTAAGTACGGTGTCGGCTTTTGCACCCAGGCAGCCGGTGACAATGACCTTGCCGTTTTCGTGCAGGGCTTCACCGATGGCGTCCAGTGATTCTTCCACCGCACTGTCAATAAAGCCGCAGGTATTGACCACCACCAGTTCGGCATCGTCGTAGTCGGGCGTGATGTTGTAGCCTTCCGCGCGCAGACGGGTCAGGATTTGCTCGGAGTCCACCAGCGCCTTGGGACAGCCCAGACTGATGAAACCCACTTTGGGTGCATGTTGTTGAGTGGCTGTGGACATGAAAGTTAAAGAACCTTGTGAGAAAGAGTAGTGGATTATTGCAGAGGTTTTGGATTCAACGCAAAGACGCGAAGTTCACAAAGGGGACAAATTCAGGGACTATGTCATAAAAATACAATCATCGAAGCCATCCCTTCTCCCCTCAGGTGAGAAGGCTAATCTAACCCGCCCTCTCCCCGCTGGGGAGAGGGGGCGTAACGGGACAGCACTGAATCTGTATATAAAAAGGGCTCCTGATGGAGCCCTTAAGCGTTTATGCGGCCAGTGCGTTTTTCAGCTTTTTGATGGCGTTGTTTTCCAGTTGCCGGATACGCTCGGCGGACACCTGGTAGGTATTGGCCAGTTGATGCAGGGTGGACTTGTCTTCCGCCAGCCAGCGTTGCTGGATAATGTCACGGCTGCGATCATCCAGGCAGGCCAGCGCATTGCTCAGTCGCGCATGATTGTGTTCTTTCCAGTTACTGGCTTCAACTTGCGAAGCCGGTTCCTGACTCATATCCTGCAAATAGCTAATCGGTGCGACGCTGTGGCTGTTGTCATCATCGCTGTCGGGTTCATCGAAGCCCATATCGACGCCACTCATGCGTGACTCCATCTCTAGTACGTCCTTGCGGCTGACGCCCAGATCGTCGGCAATCGCGCCCACCTCTTTATGGTTCAACCAGCCCAGACTTTTTTTCTTGCTGCGCAGGTTAAAAAACAGTTTGCGTTGCGCCTTGGTGGTCGCCACCTTGACGATGCGCCAGTTGCGTAGCACGTACTCATGGATTTCTGCTCGAATCCAGTACACCGCAAAGGAAACCAGACGTACGCCGAATTCGGGATTAAAACGCCTGACTGCCTTCATCAGACCGATATTACCTTCCTGCACCAGATCTGCCTGCGGCAGACCATAGCCACTGTAACTCTTGGCGATGTGCACGACAAAGCGTAGATGGGACATAATCAGTTCCTGAGCGGCATCCAGATCGCCCTGCTCGTGTAAACGCAGAGCCAGTTCCTTCTCTTTTTCAGCGCTGAGAATAGGAATGCTGCGTGCCGCCTGGACATAGTTTTCCAGGCTGCCAGCTGAATGACCAACGGGAACCGCTAGTTGCATTGCCAGATTCTTGCTCATGATGGTTAATCCTCTTTTTGAAGATGGTAGTTGAATATTAGCACTCGTCACCTGTGAGTGCCAATATACAAAAAAGTTCAATATTAGTGAAGCGTTATACTGGGAAAAGAGGAAATATTAGGCTTCTGCAGCGGAAGATACAGGCAAAGCTTGAGGTCCGTTTGGACCATCGATACTGACGCGGTTACGGCCGGCTTCTTTGGAAAAATACAAACCTTTATCAGCCAGGGCAATGAGCTGGGTAAGATTGGCGTCAGGGTGGTCCTCCATTCCGGCTACACCCAGGCTGATGCTGATTTCCAATCCCGCAGGTTTCAGGTTTTCAACCTGCTGGCGTAATTCTTCGCTGCGTTTGATGATCATTTCTCGGCTGCAATTTTTCACCAGCAGGCAGAATTCCTCACCGCCAAAACGCACCGCTATATCATCGGGAAAATGATTGTTAAGGAACTCCCCCAGTTCGGCCAGCACATGATCGCCGGTGATGTGGCCGAGATTGTCGTTGACGTTTTTGAAGTGGTCAATATCAATGATAATCGCCCAAACCCCCTGATTTTCCGCTGCGCGGATAAATTCTTCTCCGTTATCAACCAGATAACGTTTGCTGCGGACGCCGGTGAGGCTGTCGGTAGCGGCGATCCAGCGCATGGTTTCAGCCTGTTTCTTCAATGCATCGAATTGATGCTTGATGAGCAGCAGGGCGCGCACCCGGGCGATGAGAATTTCTTCGACAATCGGTTTGTGAACAAAATCATTGCCGCCGGCATGAAAAATCTCCACTTGGGTTTTGGGGTCGTCACTGCCGGTTAGTACCAACACGGGCAATTCCTGTTGCGACAGATGATACTTGGCGCGAACGGCGTGCAGCAGATCGCCGCCGGTCATGCTGCCTTCCAGGTAAAAATCAGTAATTACCAGATCAAAGACGGGACTATCTGATTGCGGAGGCAGTGATTTTTCGATCATGTCGAGGGCAATTTCCGCCGAGCGCACATGGGTGACCTGGAGGCTATTTTTCTCCAGCATTTTCAGTACCACGGCGGCGGCGGTGCGGCTGTCCTCGATGAACAGGATATTCCCCATAAGACCGGAGTTGCGCTGCAAAAAGCCCTGGATAAATTTGCCGAAGGCTTTGTAACCATTGGATTTATCAAAATAATCTGTGACCCCGGCTTCGAAACCTTCGCGCAGCAAGCGGTTGTCGGCATCGCCGGAGACCACTACCACCGGGATAAAGGGATGCTGGAAGGTGTCGCGGATTTTGCGGCTCAGGGCGAGGCCATCCATGTCGGCCAGCAGCAGCGCGGTGGTTACCAGATCGACCTTTTTTTCGTCGATCAACTTCATCGCTTCGGCGCCGGATTTACAATTGATGATTTCGATATTGTTTAGTTCCTCGCGCAGGATCCGGGAAAGGATTTCACGGGAGACGGAGGAGCCATCGACGACCAGGATGCAAGTTTTGTGTTCGGACATGAGTTTCTTGTACATAGTAAAAGTGTGTAGAAACTTATATCGGCAGGTTGCGGGAATATTGAATTTTTGTCTGCATTTTTAAAGTGATTCCAAAAACATAGGCGAACTATTTCAGCCAGGTTCTATCTCGCGAAGGTGGCGCCCTACCGCCAGCCAGGAACCCACCAGACCCAGCATAACACCTGAAATAAGCAATATTAGTGTCGTATCGAGATCCAGGCGGGATAATTCGAAGCTGTTGTGGTAGAGCAGAGCCAGTTTTTCCACTGGTCCACTGAGCAGCAGCAGGGCCGTGTAAACCATGATGAAGGCTAGTATGGCGCCAAAGAAACCATACCAGAAACCCGTGTAGAGAAAAGGACGCCGAATAAAGGCATCCGTGCCGCCGATGAGTTTTATGACCACAATTTCATCTCGACGGTTCTGGATCGCCAGGCGAATGGTGTTGCCGACTACCAGTAATACCGTCAGCGCCAGCAGCCCGGCAAGCACCAGTAAGCCACGGCGAACGATGTCCATAATCGCGTACAGGCGCTTCAGCCACTGCATATCCAACTGTGCGACATCGACCCGGATATCCCGGCGCAATTGTTCGAGCAGGACCGCCGTTTGCTCGGGCTGGCTATGCGCCAGCGCCGGCTGGACGATGAGTACCGAGGGCAGAGGGTTTTTAGTCAGAGCTTTAAGTGCGTCGCCAAAGCCAGATTGCTGTTGAAATTCCTGCAGAGCCTGCTCTCGGGAGATGTAACTGACCTTGGCGATTTCATCACGTTTGCGTAATTGGCGGGCCAGGCGTAGAGCCTGGCGATGGCTAACTGACTTCTTTAGAAACAGAGAAATTTGTGCGCTGCCATCCCAACTGCCGCTGATTTGCTGGGCGTTTTGCAACAGAACATGCAGGCCAGTGGGCAGGGCCAGGGCAATGCCGATCACCGCGGCGGTCATAAACAGGGACAGCGGATGGCGGCTGAGTTGGCCCAGGCTGTAGAAAAAAACCTGCAGGTGACGCAGTAATAAAGTCTGACTGCGCGTGGCGATATTTCACCCAACCTGCTCCTGTGTGGAAGGGTCGGTATCCGCCACCAGGCGTCCACCTTTCAGGGTAAGCTGACGATAGGGTAATTGAGAAATCAGATCCAGATCATGACTGGCCACCAGCACGGTGACGCCGACCTGACTGAAGTCTTCAAAAATATGCATGATCTCGCGCGAGAGTTCCGGGTCGAGATTGCCGGTAGGTTCATCGGCCAGCAACAGCGGCGGCTTGTTGACCACGGCGCGGGCAATGCCTACCCGTTGCTGTTCCCCCCCGGAGAGGGTTACGGGGTAGACTTTTTCTTTTCTCAGCAGTCCTACCTTGTCTAGCGCGGCGCGTACCCGCTTGCTGATGTCTCGCTGTGGCAGACCGGCGATGATCAGCGGCAGGGCAACGTTATCGAATACCGTGCGGTCGAATAATAGCTGATGATCCTGGAAAATAATGCCGATGTTACGGCGAAAAAAAGGAATGCGCGGGCGCTTGATTTTGGCCAGGTTCTGGCCGTTGACAAATACCTGGCCGCGACTGGCGCGTTCAAGCAGGGCAATCAGTTTTAGCAGGGTGCTTTTGCCTGCGCCGGAGTGGCCGGTCAAAAAGGCCATCTGCCCCCGGGGCATGTGAAAATTCACCTGGTTGAGGGCATCGTAACCGCCAGGATAACGTTTGCAGGCGTGGCTGAAGCGGATCATGGTCGTGTTCAGTCATCCCCGAACAGGGCGCTGACAAACTCGTCGGCGTCAAAGGAGCGCAGATCGTCGATGCCTTCGCCGACGCCGATGAAGCGAATCGGAATTTCCAGCTTGTTGGCAATGGCGAAAATCACCCCGCCTTTGGCGGTGCCGTCGAGTTTGGTTAGCGTAATGCCGGTGAGGCCCACCGCCTGGTTGAATTCACTGGCCTGGTTAAGCGCGTTCTGACCGGTGCCGGCATCCACCACCAGCATTACTTCGTGCGGTGCTTCCGGATCGAGTTTGGCCATCACCCGTTTGATTTTTTTCAGCTCCTCCATGAGATTGCTCTGCGTGTGCAGACGCCCGGCGGTATCGGCAATCAGTACGTCGATGTTCCGTGCCCGTGCGGCTGCCAGGGCATCGTAGATCACCGAAGCGCTATCGGCGCCGCTCTGCTGGGCAATAACGGGAATATCATTGCGCTCGCCCCAGGTCTGTAGCTGTTCCACGGCGGCGGCGCGAAAGGTGTCACCCGCCGCCAGCATTACCGACTTGCCCTGGGCTTGCAGGTATTTGGCCAGTTTGCCGATGGTGGTGGTCTTGCCCGCACCGTTGATGCCAATCATAAGAATGGCATAGGTGGCCGATGGTGTTTCCGTTTGCAATGGCTGGGAACAGGGCGCCAGGATGGCCGCCATATCTTCTTTCAGCGCCGCCATCAGCGCCTCAGCATCCTTGAGTTCCTTACGTGAGATGCGTCGGGTCAGATTGTCGATAATGCGGCGAGTGGCGTCTACGCCCAGATCGGCGGTAAGCAACTGGGTTTCAATATCTTCCAGTAGCTCATCATCGATGGCTTTACGGCCCAGCGCCAGGCTGGCAATGCCCTCGGTAAGATTGGAGCGGGTGCGGGACAGTCCTTGCCGGAGACGGCCGAAGAGACCGGTTTTTTTTGTTTCCGTGGGCGCCGGGCTTGGTTCGGCTATCGCGTCTGCCGCAGGCTTTTCGGATTCGTGCTGATCCGATTTTTTCGATTTTGATTTTCTGAAACTAAACATGCTAATTGGGGTCGTAGTGCAGGCAGCCGGGCTGCTAGTATTATTTGTTGGCGACATGCCGAAATACGGTATCCTACCACGCCCAGGCCTTTGCAAGTACCTGGACCAACCACAAAATATAGGGACCAATGACGATGCAACGATGTATTCCTATGCTCCGGATGATGTTCCTGGGGCTTTTTGTCTTTACCGGTATTTCTTCCGTGGCGCTGGCAGCAGATGGAGCCACCGGCAGCAAAAACACGGTGCATGAATTCACGCTTAAAAACGGTCTTAAGCTGCTGGTCAAAGAGGATCACCGGGCGCCGGTGGTGGTCTCGCAGATTTGGTACAAGGTGGGTTCCAGTTACGAGCACAACGGTACTACCGGGGTTTCGCATGTGTTGGAACACATGATGTTCAAGGGCACCAAAAAACACGGCCCGGGTGAGTTTTCAAAAATTATTGCCGAAAACGGCGGGCGTGAAAATGCCTTTACCGGGCGCGATTACACGGCCTATTTTCAGCAGTTGGAGAAAAGCCGCCTGCCTATTAGCTTCGAGCTGGAGGCGGATCGTATGCGCAACCTGACCTTGCCAGCGGATCAATTCAAAAAGGAGCTGGCGGTGGTTATCGAGGAGCGGCGAATGCGTACCGAGGATAAACCGGATGCCTTGGTATATGAAAAATTTAATGCCGCAGCCTGGGTAAGTAGCCCCTATCATCAACCCATCATCGGCTGGATGAATGATCTGCATAATCTCAAGGTCGGGGATCTCCGGCCCTGGTATGCACGCTGGTATGCGCCTAACAACGCCACCCTGGTGGTGGCTGGTGATGTGAAGGCCGATGATGTGTTGAAGTTGGCGAAAAAATATTTTGCTGATATTCCGCCGTCTGATCTACAGCCGCTCAAACCGCGCATCGAAGCACCACAGAAAGGTCCGCGCCGGATCACTGTTCGTGTTCCCGCCAAACTGCCCTACCTGTTGATGGGCTATAAGGTACCGGTTTTGAAAACGGCAAAGCAGGACTGGGAACCCTATGCGCTGGAAGTCCTGGCGGGGATTATCAGCGGCGGCAACAGCGCCCGCTTTCCCAAAGAACTGGTGCGCAAGCAGCAGATCGCAGTTAGCGCCGATGCCGGTTATAACCTCTATGCCCGCCAGGCCGATCTTTTTCTGCTGGATGCCACGCCTGCCGCAGGACACTCGGTGGCGGAACTGGAAAAGGCTATCCTGGCACAGTTGCAGCGCTTGAAAGACCAGCCGGTAACGACGCAGGAGCTAGCGCGAATTAAAGCCCAGGTGGTAGCGGGCAAGGTTTACGAGCGGGATTCGATATTCTATCAGGCCATGCAAATGGGCACCCTGGAAACCGTTGGCCTGGGCTGGCAGCGCATGGATGAATACGCCGACAAGGTGCGTGCGATTACCGCCGAACAGGTGCAGCAGGTGGCGAAAAAATATCTGCGGGAAAATAGTCTCACGGTGGCCGTGCTGGAGCCGCAACCGTTGGCTAAGACACCCGTGGCGTCACATTCTCATTAAACCCCGTTATCTGAAACGCAGGAAAAATTATGAGCGTTGTTAATAGAATTCGAATACTTGTCATTAGCTTTGTTTTGCTAAGCTTGAATCAGGTGGCAGTCAGTGCCGAGAGTGCGCCCAGGATCCAGACTTGGAAGACGGATAATGGTGCCAAGGTGCTGTATGTGTATGCACCACAGTTGCCAATGGTCGATCTACGCATCGTTTTTGATGCAGGTAGTGCGCGCGATGGCAAGCAAGCAGGCTTGGCGAATATGACCAGCACCATGCTTTCCAAAGGTGCGGGTGATTGGGATACGGATGCGCTGGCTGAACGTTTCGATAGTGTGGGCGCGGTGTTCTCCACCTCGGCTATGCGCGATATGGCTAGCCTGAGTCTGCGTAGCTTGAATGATCAGAAGTTGTTGGATAAGGCTGTGCTCACCCTGCAGACGGTGCTCACGCAACCGCGTTTTGATAATAAGGAACTGGCGCGAATGCGTCGCCAGATGCTGATTGCGCTGAAGGCGCAGTTGCAGTCGCCTGGGGCTATTGCGAACAAGATGTTTTATCGGGCGCTCTATGGTCGGCATCCCTATGCGTCGCCATCGTTGGGGACCAAAGACAGCATTAAAACGATAACACGAAAGGATCTACGGGCTTTTTATAAACGCTATTATGTTGCTGGCAATGCGCTGATCGCGATAGTCGGCGATGTCGATCTGCGGCAGGCCAAACAATTGGCGAATAAACTGATCGGCAAGCTGCCAAAAGGGCAGCCTGCACCCGCCTTGGCACCGGTAGCGGCGCTGAAAAAGGCCGAGGTTCTCAGAAAAACCTATCCCTCAACCCAGACGCATGTGCTGGTAGGGCAGCCGGGACTGCGTCGCGGTGATGCCGATTACTTCGCTCTTTATGTGGGCAACCACATTCTTGGCGGCAGCGGTTTTGGCTCCCGCATTATGAAAGAAATCCGCGAGAAACGGGGTCTGGCCTATAGCAGCTATAGCTATTTCATTCCCATGCGTGGGCTGGGTCCTTTCCAGATGGGTCTGCAAACCAGCAACGATCAGCGTGATGAAGCACTGGCCTTGTTGAATAAAATTTTGCGTAACTTCATTAAAGAAGGGCCAACGGAAAAGGAAATGCAGCAGGCGATTAAAAATATTACCGGTGGTTTTCCTTTGCGCATCGACAGCAACAAGGACATCATCGGCTATATCGCCATGATTGGTTTTTATGATCTGCCGCTGAATTATCTTGAAACTTTTAATGCCAATGTCGAAGCGGTAACGGCGGCCAAAGTTCAGGATGCTTTCCGTCGCCGCATTCATCCCGATCGGCTAGTGACCGTATTGGTGGGTGGTAATGCGCCGCAGAAAAACGTTAAATAAAGTTTCTAGCCCAGGCCAGCGCAATCAGTTACGCATTATCGGTGGTGACTGGCGTGGTCGCAAACTGGCATTTCCGGATCTGCCGGGGCTGCGGCCGACGCCAGATCGGGTAAGGGAAACCCTGTTCAACTGGCTGATGCCCACGATTCGCCATGCGCGTTGCCTGGATCTGTTTGCTGGCAGCGGTGCACTGGGATTCGAAGCCCTCTCCCGTGGTGCCGCCGAAGTGGTGCTGGTGGACCGCCAGGCGCAGGTGATCGCCAGCTTGCAGCAAAACATTGATCTGTTGCAGACTGCCGCGCGCGCCCGGTTGCAACAGTCTGAAGCCATGCAGTATTTGCAGTCACTCACGGATTGTTTTGACCTGATCTTTTTGGATCCCCCCTATCATCAGGATCTGTTGCAGCCCTGCATCGATCGTTTGTATGATCTGGAAGCACTGAGCCGCCAGGGCTATCTCTATTTCGAAGCTAACCGTGATGAAATCCAGCCACGCCTGCCTGCGGCATGGACGATTCATCGACAGAAAAACGCCGGTCAAATAGCCTATTATCTGGTGCGTTATGCTGATCAGGGTTAGACTGTGCCCCGCTGCCCTGATCTGACTCGGCGACGTGACTGAGTCTGTAACATGACCCAATGCCATTATGAATACGATTGCCATCTACCCAGGTACTTTTGATCCTGTCACCAACGGTCATACCGATCTGGTGCAGCGTGCGACCCGGTTGTTTGATCAGGTCATTGTTGCGGTGGCCAAAGGCGGCAGCAAACAACCGGTTTTTCCTCTGTCGCAACGCGTGGCGCTGGTGCAGGAAGTTCTGGCCGACATGCCCGAGGTAAAAGTTTGCAGCTTCGATACCCTGCTGGTTGAGTTTATGAAGCAACAGGGCGCCGGGGTCATTCTGCGTGGTCTGCGCGCCGTCTCGGACTTTGAATACGAGTTCCAACTGGCGGGGATGAATCGGCAGCTCAGTCCGGAGGTGGAGACGGTCTTTCTCACACCGGCTGAACATTACGCTTATATATCCTCAAGCCTTGTGCGTGAAATAGCCAGCCTGGGCGGTGACGTATCCCGTTTTGTGCATCCGAAAGTTGTTGCTGCACTGGCAAGTCGATTAGGCTAATATAAGTAGATCTTGATATGTTGACTGGAGTTTGTTGTGTCCTTGCTGATTACTGATGAATGCATCAATTGTGATGTATGTGAACCTGAATGTCCGAACAGTGCTATTTCCCAGGGTGACGAGATCTATGAAATCGATCCTAATCTGTGTACCGAGTGCGTCGGTCATTACGATGAACCTCAGTGTATCGAGGTTTGCCCGGTAGACTGCATCCTGGTCGATCCGGAACACGAGGAAAGCAAGGATGAGCTACAGCAGAAATATGAAATTCTGGTGAGCGGCGATTAAGTTCGTCCTTTTTCAGAACAAAGCTCAGAACAAAACCGGTCAGCCCCGCATCATGCGGGGCTTTTTTTGTCTCCTGCGAAGGCGATGGTAACTTCGGCTTAGTATCTTAGAAATAATTTTCTGTGCATTTTGCAGAAAATCATTTCGTGAAGGTACTTATCTTGTGGTTTATCCAGGTTAGGGTGTCAGCAGGCTGTTGGACGATGCGTTCTCGTACTGGATGTCCATCTTGTCCGTGGCAGAGATATTTTCCTTTTCCTCTAGCTCATCGTTCTCAGCCTGATTAAAATAAGCATCATCCACTGGTATCGGCTGGCTTTGTGCTTCAGCCTTCACCAGATGGTTTGTTCCCGCAACGGTTTTGAATGCGGTGACAAAGCTTTCGTTTAAATTAGGTGCCTTAATCGTCTCGGCAAAATACCATTCTGCCTGGGTACGCTCATGGGTGATGTCCAGCAAGATATAACCGCGTTTATTCAATTCAACAAATTTCATATGCGGGTTCTGGCTGCGTACAAAGGCCCCCATTTGCGCTGCTTTGATGGGATCTTCAATCCCCGGTGAACTAACGGGTGGGGTGACAAATTCCACTGCGCGGGAACCCGTTCCTGTAAGAGCATCGTAAGAACTTGGATCATAAGGATTAGTGGTAATGTCCATGGCCCATGAGGAGTGAATATCACCGGCGAGTATGACGGTGTTATCAATTGCCTGGTTATCGATATAGTCGAGGACGCGTTGGCGATTGGCGGCGTAGCCATCCCATTGATCGACATTGAAGGGCTTACCGAAGGTATGCAATTGTCCAAACATCACTTGTTGACCGATAAAGCGCCAGCGCGTACCGCGGGCGTTTGAGTCTGAGAGTTGTTCATACAACCAGCTTTCTTGCTCTGCGCCCATGATGCTTCTGCTCGGATCATTAATGGTGGCCGTATCCTTTGGGCTGGACGGTTGTTTATCGCGGCCATATATACGGGTATCCAGCATAAGCAGATCAATCAGGTTGCCAAACTGGAACTTACGGTAAATGCGGGTTGGATGTTCGGCGTCAACCTGGCGAATAGGCATCCATTCGAGATAGGCTTTGATGGCGGCAGCTTTACGTTCCTGCCAGCCGCCTTCACCTAGTTCCGGGTTGTGGTTCTGAGCGCCGCCTGACCAGGCATTATTGGCAAATTCATGATCATCCCAAACGGTAATAAAGGCATGCTGACGGTGTGCCGCCTGTAAATTTGCATCGGTACGATATTTTGCATAACGCTGACGGTAGTCGTTAAGCGTCACTGTTTCATGCACGGGTTCGGGAATGCGGTCGATCGCCGTGCCATCGCCATAGACGCCGTTGGCATACTCATAAATATAATCGCCCAGATGTAATACCACATCGAGATCCCGGCGCCGTGCGATCATGCCATAGACGTTAAAGTAACCATAGGGATAATTCGAGCAGGAGGTAAAGGCGATTCGCAGTCGTTCGACATCGCCGACCGGTAAGGTTTTAGTCCGGCCAAGTGGTGATTCATAATCCATGGCATGAAATTTATAGTAATAAATAGTGCCGGGCTGCAAACTGTGGACATCAACTTTAACCGTATAGTCACGCTCAGCATTGGTCATGGTGATGCCATCGGCAACCACCGTTTCCATTTCCGGATCGCTTGCTATCATCCATTTTACGGCAATGCGTTCATGCTCCTGATGCGGCGAGGTAATGCGGGTCCAGAGTATGATGCGGTCACTTAAAGGATCGCCACTGGCGATACCGTGCTTGAAGGGATAGGCATCTATTTTTGATTGGTCATCATCATTGCGGCCATGTGCCTGAGCGATGAAAGGAATGGCCAGATAAGAACTGGCAGCCAGATGACAGAATTTTCTACGCGTGATCGCCATGGTGAATTTTCCTCAGAAACGTGTGAACTCGATTTTGCTCGAGTTGATATTATTTTTTGATGTTATCTGAGGCGTAGGGTAGGTTGGGCGTGTTAAGTTTATGTGACGAGGTAATTAATAATTCGTGACATTAAGCGTGCGTTCAATTCGGCGGTCAGGAATCAGCCACATCAACGCAACTAACACATAGATGCTGCCAGCGATCCAGGGATGGAAAAAAGCCACTAAAACGGCAACAGCATAGAGCAGGGTCGATAGCTTGCCCTTACGGTCTTTACCGACGGCTTTGGCCAGGATTGATCCCGGTCCCTGACTTATAATAATTGCTTTCTGTAAGGTGAAATAAGCAATAGCCGCCATAAAGAGTACCACGCCATAGAGTGCGGTGGGTACGTGATCAAAGTTGTTTTCTCCCATCCAGCTGGTGACAAACGGAAACAATGATAGCCAGAACAGCAGATGCAGGTTGGCCCATAAAACAAACCCGGTTACATGCTTGGTGGTATGCAGCATATGATGGTGATTGTTCCAGTAGATGCCGACATAAATAAAGCTTAGAACATAACTGAGAAATACCGGGAACACGGGAATCAAGGCCTTAATCTCGGCACTTTCGGGCACTTTCATTTCCAGCACCATGATGGTGATGATGATGGCAAGTACACCATCGCTAAAGGCTTCTAATCGGTTTTTGCCCAAAATGTATTTCCTCCTTCCCTTTTTTTGCTTTTTCCTTCAGGAACGTCAGCGCACTAATTGACGTATTGTCTAGACTCGATTGCTTTTCGTGACTATTCTTGTCCCTCATAAAGTCTGCTGTCAACCGTCAGGAGAAGTAAGCAAGATGCGTTTTGCGATAACTGTTTTTATCATACTGGCAACGCTCGTTCCGGGGCATGCTGCACCGCGCCATGCAGCGGCTATTGCCAGTGCTCAGCCATTGGCGACCGAGGCGGGTTTTGAGATTCTTGAAGCTGGCGGCAACGCATTTGATGCGGCGGTAGCGGTGAGTGCGACCCTGGCGGTGGTGGAGCCTTACAGTTCCGGGTTGGGAGGCGGAGGTTTCTGGTTGTTACAGCAGGCGGGCAAGAGCCAGGCGGTGATGATCGATGGCCGCGAAACCGCGCCTCTAAAAGCGCATGAAAAAATGTATCAGGATGCGACGGGCAAGGTGATTCCGGGTTTGTCGATGGATGGACCGCTGGCGGCCGGGATACCTGGCGAGCCAGCGGCGCTGGTACATATAGCAAAAAAATACGGTCGATTGCCCCTGCGTCAGTCTCTGG
>JAADGZ010000077.1 GCA_013152045.1 Gammaproteobacteria bacterium | reverse complement strand
TCAAAAAAGGGAATCTGTGCCATAAGGATCTGAAGAATTCATCTAATGCTGGCTGAATAAGTGTTCCGAATTCCTGCTCACAATTTAGTAAGTCCCCATCAAGAAAGTTATCCTGAGAAAAACCGAAAAGCTCAGGACGAACGATTGATTTTGACTGGACAGGAATCTGGAATCCTTACATTAGGGTTAACCCTTAGATACAGCCTGCTCTCAATCCTGCATCATAAATACATAAGCATTAACAACAAAAATATTATTCACTCGAAGCACTTAAAATAGTGCTCTGCTTTGATCAAAGTCTAATAACAGTCTATAAAATAACAGACTTGATAATTTAGCTTTAATTTAGATGTAATTTTTTTAAGGAGAAAATAAATGGAAAAGCGCTGGAACGAACGCAAACAAATTCAGATCAATGCCATGATTAATTCAACTGAAACTTTAATTAGCGGCAAGACTGATAACATCGGCATGGGGGGCATGTATCTTAAAATTGCACCGGGAATAAACATTCGTAGTCAGCATACCATCAGTGTTTCCCTAAGTGACGGCGATAACACCGTTACCTTTAAGTCTAAAATTATCCGTATTGATAATGATGGGTTGGCACTTAAGTTTTCAGATTACTCACCCGCAATGTTAGGCATGTTGCGCAAACTGCTGATGGATGAGGTGGACACGCTCGCCCGTCTACATTAAAAACCGAAAATACAAGGAGACACCAAAATTACGGGTTTCGCTTTGTGGTTCTTGCACCACTGAACCTGTGTATGCACCCTTTGTCATTAATTCAACGGCATTGCTACGATTTAAATTCCAGCGCGTGTACCAGGGTTCGATTGTTATTGTGGGACCATTGCTGGAAGAAGAGCGAAACGTCCAGGGAAGAGCCAAACGCAGGCCCCAATCTTCCCCCAGATTCAGACGGGCATTGTCATATCCCCCATAGCCTAGAAAATTGACTTCCATATTGGCCTGCAACATACGCGTTGCGCGAACATCCAGGCTGATACGAGAAGTCCCCATACTGAGCATGGGGACATGCATCCCCAGCAGAGCATAACTCCAGGAATAGAATTCCAGCATGCCCGCCACCTGCAAGCTGTTATTGATGGTTGTTGGACGGATATTTCGACGCCAAAAATAATAGCCAACACCAGCGTACAGGGTAAGCGCAGAAAACCGGTAACCGGCTATCGCAGTGGTATCGAAGATGTTTGCATCCGAGCGGCTGTTGATAGGCAAACCGGACAAAGCAGGTGATTTAAATGACTGCGTCTGGCCCCGGTATCCCACATCACCCAAATAAGCATTTAGTTCCAATGAGGCGTACCAGTTGGGCCAGTAAAGTGTGCCGCCCAACAGGAACCCGGGCAAGACACCGATTTCATCATCATACCAGGTACCATCGCGGCCAAACTCAGTATATCCCAGGTTCATTAATGAAGCGCCGACAAATAACTCCAGCTGCGATGCTTGCAAAGAATTCGCTGGATCCGGCACAAATAGAACAGGTTCCGTTTTAAGGCTTTTATCCATCGCAGTTGAGAGAGTTGAAATCAGGTTTTCATTGTTCTTCCCGCTTGCCGCCGGTGGTAACATAGCCAGGATTTCTTTTCCTGCTGCCGGGTTCGCGGGTATTGATGTTTCTTTATTTATCGATACAGAAACAGGCCACTCAGCGAGCCTGCTCGCTGAAGCCGAAAAAACCTGGACGGGTAATGCGCATAAAATAGAAAAAAGAAATGCTAAAACCAGCTTACTCAACTTAACCACAACTCCACACAACTCCATATCAGGGTATACCGGGCATCCGATCTAATTTTGTTTTCAAGGGAAACAAATAAATGTTAGAACGCAGCTTCAGGTACAAGGACACGGGGAAACAACTGTGAAATCACAGAATTAGCTGGTTTTTGTTGACCAACAAATGACGGATTGAAAGCGAATAGTGTATGATTGCAGTTTTTCACGCATCTTCTCCATTTACATTTTTTATTTATTTTCCGGATTGAGATTTATGCAATTAAACAGTCTGACTGCAGTATCCCCTATTGATGGCCGCTATGGTAGTAAAACTGACATTTTGCGCCCCATTTTCAGTGAATATGGCCTGATTCATCATCGCGTTATGGTTGAGGTGCGCTGGCTTCAGCATCTCGCCGCCGCTACGCAAATCAGTGAGGTTCCTGCGTTTTCCGCGCATGCCCAGACAGTGTTGGATAACATTGTTGAGCAGTTTTCACTTGAAGATGCGCAACGGGTAAAAAATATCGAGCGCAGTACCAATCACGACGTCAAGGCCGTGGAGTATTTTCTCAAGGAAAAGATCACCGGCAATGCCGAGCTGGAAAAGGTCAGCGAGTTTATTCATTTCGCCTGCACCTCCGAAGATATCAACAACCTCTCCCATGCCCTGATGCTGACCGAAGCGCGCAACCAGATCATCCTTGGCCAGCTGGATGAACTCATTGATAGCATCCGTAAAATGGCACACGACTATGCCGACATTCCCATGCTCGCCCACACCCACGGCCAGCCCGCCTCGCCCACCACCATCGGCAAAGAAATGGCCAACGTGGTCGCTCGTCTGCAACGTCAACGTCAGCAGATAGCCGCAGTTGAGATAGCGGGCAAAGTCAATGGTGCGGTCGGCAATTATAACGCCCACCTGAGCGCCTACCCTGAGATCGACTGGCCGGCCTTTGCGCGAGACTTTGTTTCCTCACTGGGACTAAGCTGGAACCCCTATACCACCCAGATCGAACCGCATGATTACATCGCTGAACTGTTCGATGCCTTGGCCCGTTTCAATACTATTCTGCTGGACTTCGACCGCGACATCTGGACCTATATTTCCATCGGTTATTTCAAACAAAAAACCGTTGCCGGTGAAGTTGGCTCTTCCACCATGCCGCATAAGGTCAACCCTATCGACTTTGAAAACTCCGAAGGTAACCTGGGACTGGCCAACGCCATATTTAGCCATCTATCAAGCAAGCTTCCGATCTCCCGTATGCAGCGGGATCTGACCGATTCCACCGTGCTGCGCAATCTGGGCGTGGGCATTGCCCATTCGATGATTGCCTGGCAATCCACCCTGCGCGGCATTAACAAACTGGAAGTCAACGAGGCCCGTCTGGCAACATACCTGGATGAAAATTGGGAAGTACTAGCCGAGCCAGTACAGACCGTAATGCGCCGTTACGGAATAGAAAAACCTTACGAAAAACTCAAAGAGCTGACCCGCGGCCAACGGATTAATGCCACTGCTATGCAAGCCTTTATCGAAAAACTGGATATCCCTCAAACGGCAAAACAGCAACTGCTGGCGTTAACTCCAGCCAACTATATCGGCAATGCCGTGCAGCAGGCTAAAGATATCTAGTCTGAATCCGATAACCTTATCAATTTCGATGGGTTTCCCTGCTAGACTTCACTCTTCGTTCTCCATCCCACACCTAACCGTACTCTTGTAGGATGGATAGAACGAAGTGAAACCCATCATTTTTACGTGATTGACAGAAAAATCGACAACAGACGCTAGACTATGTTTTATACTAGCGTTTGCGCTCTCCATAACAAGACAGGTTGGCCTTGCGGATGTTGCAGAAATCAAAAAAACAAACCAGCCCAATCAGCCACCCGTCGTTTAAAAAAAGCTGCCCGCTTGGCAAGCTGACAGAGCAACAATTTCTCAGCGACTACTGGCACAAAAAGCCACTGTTGATTCGGCAGGCTTTGCCTGGTTTTTCTACTCCGATCAACCCGGATGAACTTGCCGGTCTAGCCTGCGAAGAAGAGGTGGAAGCCCGCCTGATTCTGGAAAAAGACGGTCCCGCGCCCTGGACACTGGAACACGGCCCCTTTACCGAAGATCGTTTTGCCGGCCTGCCAGAAACCCACTGGACCTTGCTGGTACAGGAAGCCAACCGTTATATCCCTGAGTTGTGCCACCTCCGAGAGGCCTTTAATTTTATTCCCCACTGGCGTAGCGATGATGTTATGGTCAGCTATGCGCCTGTACATGGTTCAGCCGGTCCCCATGTCGATCAATACGATGTTTTTTTATTACAGGGATTAGGACGCCGCCGCTGGATGATCAATCCCCAACCGGTGGCTGCTGACAATTTATTGGCAAATACCGATCTTAAAATTATGCAGGACTTTCAGGCCAGCGAAGAATGGATACTGGAGCCGGGTGATATACTCTATCTGCCCCCTGGCGTGGCTCACTACGGCATCGCCCTGGATGAATGCATGACTTTTTCCATTGGCTTTCGCGCCCCCAGTCACGCCGAACTTCTCAGCAGCTTCATCGATGATCGCGTGGCCGAGCTGGATGACAGCCTGCGCTATGCCGACGGGGATCTACAGATCCAGAAAAACCCAGGTGAAATCACCGCCCAGACCCTGTTCCAAATACGTGGCATCCTGCAACAGGCGGTGTCTGAGCCTGATCATATCAATCGTTGGTTTGGCCGTTATACCACCGAACCCCGACACGGCGAATTGCCCGAACAACGTGCTCCTAGTCTGAACCCGGCTGAATTCAAGACACAACTTGAACAAGCCGGTGGACTCATCCGCAGTGAACATTCCCGTTTCGCTTTTATCCAGGAACAGGAACATGTATATCTGTTCATCGACGGACGCGAGTATGATCTACTACCCAGTTGGATCTATATTGCCCAACTCATCTGTAACCATTGCCAGTTAAAACTGGAGATGCTACAGGCCTGGCTGGATGATCAGGTTTTTATTGAGCTGTTCTGTGCCCTGTATAATCATGGCAAATTTGATTTTCCTGACCGAGCATAGACATCATTGAAATAAACAAGGGAGTGCATACCATGCCACGGCCACTGTTGCTGATCCTACTGTTATTTTTTTGCCTGCTGCCGAGTTTGCCAAGCTGGGCAAATAGTGCCATGCAGCTGGAAACGTTCAACCTTCGCAACCGTCCAGCCGTAGATCTGTTACCCCTGGTTAAACCTTTTCTGGATCCTGAAGGAGCCATCCGTGGACAAGGCTACAAACTGTTTGTTAAGTCCACCGGTGCCAACCTTGAACAAATCAGCCAGATTATTGGCGAACTGGATGTCGCCCTTAAACGCCTGCGTATATCTATTTCTACTGATGCCCGCAACTTCGATAAGCTGGAAAAACAACAATTACAGACACATCCTGAAGCCACACAAAACAGCGATAGCCCTAACGTTCAAAAAATCATAATCAGCAAAGGTCCACAACATAAACTGACAACCCGTGTTTACAGTACCGCACAGCGTGGGCGTCAGCCCACCGCTCAGCAAGTGCAACTACTCGAAGGCCAGTGGGCCTCCATCAACAGCGGACGCGCCATTCCCATCGCCGACCGGCAACGCAATGCAGATGGAACCGTGACCGAGACCATCCGTTACCGTAAGCTTAGCTATGGCTTCAAGGTTCGCGCCCACGTTAACGGTAACAAAGTGTATCTGATATTACGCCCCAAATATGAAGAGCTCGGCTCGCAAGGTGGTGGCAATATCCGTACGCAAAATATTGACACCAGTCTTATCGTCAATCTCGGCCAGTGGACTGAAATCGGTGGCACACAGCAGTTGCAGAAAAAATCAGCAAGCGGCATTTACTACCGTACCCAACGCAAACAGGCAGGCGAACAACGAATGTTTATCAAGGTTGAGCTGCTTGAATGAAAGATGAATCCCGCTTCGTAAATATGAATCATTAACTGAAACAATACACTTAATCGAAAAAATACTGTGCAAACTGATTCCCCTGTTCATTACTCCATCATTCCCGCCGTTCCTGAAGCGCATCTTTATGAAGTCCACTGTCGAATAAAAAACCCCGATCCTGCCGGTCAGTATCTCAGCCTTCCCGCCTGGATACCCGGCAGTTACATGATTCGAGACTTTGCCAAAAATATAGTTCAGCTCTCCGCCGAAACAGAAACAGGACGGCTTTTGGTAACCACACGTAAAGATAAAAGTACCTGGGCCATCGAAGCCTGTACTGAAGACATCATCGTCAGTTATCAGATCTATGCCTGGGATCTATCAGTGCGCAGTGCTCACCTGGATAATACCCACGCCTACTTCAATGGCAGCAGTGTCTTCTTACAGGTGCATGGGCAGGAAAATCAGGCTTGTTCGGTTGAGTTGCAAGCACCGCAGAGTCAAAACTTAAGCGACTGGCAGGTCGCTACTAGCCTGTGCAGCAAAAATATAAATGAACAAGGCTTTGGCCTGTATCAGGCCAATAACTATGATGATCTAATCGACCATCCAGTTGAAATGGGTAACTTTAGCAGAGCTACCTTTGACGCTGGTGGGATCGTTCATGAGATCGTTATCAGTGGCCGGCATGATGCCGATATGCTACGCCTGTGTCAGGATTTGACTCGCATTTGCGAACAACACATCCGTCTGTTTGGCGAACTACCTGCGATTGAACGCTATGTTTTTCTGATCATGGTTGTTGATGAAGGTTATGGTGGACTGGAACATCGTGCTTCTACCAGCCTGCTCTGCAGCCGTGACGATCTGCCGCGCCAGGGGGAAAATGGTATCAACGACCATTACCGCAGTTTCCTCGGTCTATGCAGTCATGAATACTTCCACACCTGGAACATCAAACGTATCAAGCCAGCCGTGTTCAGCCCCTACCATCTGGCTCAGGAGAGCTATACCCGTCAACTCTGGGCCTTTGAAGGCATTACCTCCTACTACGACGACCTGGCCCTGCTGCGCAGCGGACTTATTTCGTTAGACAGTTACCTCGAACTGCTGGGACAGACTGCAACCCGGGTTTGGCGTGGACAGGGACGGTTTATACAAAGTGTGGCAGATTCCAGCTTCGATGCCTGGACAAAATTTTATAAACAGGATGAAAATGCGCCCAATGCCATCGTTAGTTATTACGCCAAAGGTGCCCTGCTCGCTCTGGCGCTGGACATGCAGCTGCGCAACCTCAGTGACAACCAGATCTCATTGGATGATCTCATGCGCCTGCTGTGGCAAGAATACGGTAAACCTGGCAGGGGACTAGCGGAAGGCGAAATAGAAAGCCTGGCGGCTGGGCTAATTGGCGATGATTTATCAGATTTTTTCCAACGTTATTTATATGGCCGGGAAGATCTGCCATTAAATGAACTCCTTGCCATTATTGCGATTAAATTCCAACTCCGTCCAGCCGATAGTGCCGATGACAAAGGCGGCAAAGCAGCAGCGAATCAAAATGAAAAATCCGTCCCTGCCTGGTTGGGCGCCCGCCTCAGTAGCAATCCAGCCGGTGCCAGAATCAGCCATGTATTCAGCCACTCACCCGCCATGCAGGCTGGCCTGTCAGCGGGAGATCTCATCATCGCTGTGAATGAGTTGAAAATGGACAAACAAAAATTGGAAAAAATGCTGATCCGTTGTCAGCCTGGCACACGACTGCGATTACACGCCTTTCGCCGGGATGAATTGATGCGCTTCGATATTACTTTAACTGTCGCGCCAGAGGACACCTGTTATTTCCTGCCGTTGGACACGGCCACTGTCGAACGAAAAATAATCCGCGACAGTTGGAAATCGGCATAGGCAGATAGTTAAGAAATTTTCCATCTGCAGGGTGATTGATTTTTTTCTGTTTCCCACGCTCCCGCGTGGGAATCCATACGTCAATCGATACGCTGATTCGGGTATCCATTCCCACGCAGGAGCGTGGGAACAAGATAATTTATATATACCCTAAGCGGGAATCTAAACAGAAAACTGAGCAACAAGTCCCTGAAGTTCGCTCGCCATCCGCGCCAGATCTTTACTGGCAACCGATGTTTCTTCCGCACCACTGGCAGTTTGATTGGCCATATCATTGATCTGCACAATGTTTCGGTTAATCTCCTCAGATACCGCACCCTGCTCCTCCGCCGCACTGGAAATCTGGGTGCTCATACTGTTAATACGTTCAACCGCACCGGCTATAACCGAGAAAGCCTTACCCGATTCAGCCGCGTGTTCAACAGCAGAGTGCGCCTGCTCCCGACTCTGTTCCATTACCAGTACCGCCTGACGGGAACCGGTCTGAAGTTTCTCAATCATCTGATTGATCTCTTCAGTCGATTCCTGAGTGCGACCCGCCAGAGTGCGCACTTCATCGGCAACCACCGCAAAACCCCGCCCCTGTTCTCCTGCACGTGCTGCCTCAATAGCGGCATTCAGCGCCAGTAGATTGGTTTGTTCGGCAATACCCTTGATCACATCCATCACTGAACTGATCTCTTCACTATGTTGCTCTAGTTCGTGAATAGTTTGCGAAGCATGTTCGATCTGATCCTCCAGTTTATTGATTTGCTCTACCGCCTGCCCGACTACCCGGCTACCATTTTCGGTATAATCATTGGCTTCACTCGCCGCACTAGCCGTATCATTTATGTTGCTTGCAACTTCTTGCACCGTAGCCGTCATTTCATTCATGGCCGTCGCCACCTGCTCGGTTTCGGATCGCTGTTGCTGGATAACCGCACTGCTCTGCGTGGTGATTGCCGACATTTCTTCCGAGGCGGCGGATAACTGCTCGGTTGTACCTGAAATCTGCGAGAGCATATCCAGCAGTTTCTGACGCATACCATTCATGGCACTCAATAGTTCACCGACTTCATCCGTGCTATCTACTTCGATCGATTGAGAGAGATCTCCAGATGCAGTCACAATCGCTCTGCGAACCGCACTGATAATAAAGTTGGCAATAAACCCGCTTACCAGGACACCAAAAATAAGGCTCACCACGGCAATAATACTGAGCATGGAGGTGGCTGCGAGTTCATGCTCCTCAGCACGTTGAGCACTTGTCTCGGTAAATTGCCCAATATTTCTTACCAGAGATTCCAATGCCTTATCCAGCTTATTTTCCAGCTGCTCAAGATTTTCTGCCAACTGCTCGCTGACATGTCTCTTGCCTTGTGTAACCGCCACAAAGGCTTGATGCGCCTGCTCTACATAATGCCGATGTTGCTGTTCAATATTTTTCAAGCTCTGGTCCAGAGATTTGAATTGCTTGAGCGTTTCCCCGGAAGTTTCTTCCATCGCCATTTCGACCAAGTTTTCCGCTTCACGGATCTCCGTCTTAATAGCTGCGGTACCTTCATCAAAAGCCTTTATCGTTTTTCTAAAATGAGCTACTGCCGTATCTTGCTGTTGCAAAATGGCGGCATAATGCAGGGCACGTTCAAACTGAATAACCTGTTTCAATTGATGACTACTAATTGCCGTAAGTTTTTCCGTGAGAGGAATAT
>JAADGZ010000101.1 GCA_013152045.1 Gammaproteobacteria bacterium | reverse complement strand
CGGCGTGCGCCAGCAGCTGATCGAGACTGCCATACTGGTTGAGCCATTTGGCTGCGGTTTTGGGGCCGACTTTGGGCACGCCGGGAATATTATCTGAGGTGTCCCCCACTAATGTGAGATAGTCGATGATCTGCTCTGGCGTGACACCAAACTTTTCTTTCACCCCCGCAGCATCACTGTAACTGTCGGTCATAGTATTGATCAGGCTGACGTGTTCGTTCACCAGTTGCGCCATGTCCTTATCGCCGGTGGAAATCAGGGTGTCAATTTTCTTCGCCGTGGCCTCGGCCGCCAGGGTGCCAATCACGTCATCGGCTTCCACCCCGTCAACACAGAGCAGCGGCAGACCCATGGCCCGGATAATCTCATGGATAGGCGCAATCTGCTGGCGTAGGTCATCAGGCATAGGCGGGCGGTTGGCCTTGTATTCAGGGTACATGTCGTTACGGAAAGTTTTGCCTTTGGCATCAAAAACAATGGCAATGTGCTGCGGCTCATAATCCTTGAGCAGGCGGCGGATCATGTTGATTACCCCATAAATAGTACCGGTAGGCTGGCCGCGTGAATTACTGAAATCGGGCATGGCATGGTAGGCTCGGAACAGGTAGGACGAACCGTCGACGAGGACAAAAGGTGGGGGATTTTTTTTATGCATAATTCCAATTTCAGTGTTTTTTTCAAAAATCTCGAGGAAACGAAGTAAAATTTAAAGCGTCAGATAAAGTAGGATCGCACGATTTGTGCTCCCGGCAAAACCTTCGCAATCTGGCACAATAAAATATTTTCTGTCTTTACACAGGCAGATTCCGTTGTTTTAGTTTACTATTCTGCTCACTCAGCCTAATTTATATTCAGTCATTAGTGGACGCACGCACGACCCAGGAAACACTATGAAATTATTTTTTCTTCCATACATGATTGCCTACCTGTTTACTGGCGTAGCCCTGGCCCAGGATTCACTTATACCGCCCCCGCCGCTGCCGGAAGAGCCTCCGCAAAGCACCGACATTCCTGAGCCAGAAGTGAACATCATCCACCGCAAAGATCGCACCATCGAGGAATACCGCGTCAACGGCGTCCTGCGCTATATCAAAATCACCCCCAGCCACGGCCCCGCCTATTATATGGTAGACACTAACGGCGATGGCTTTGTGGATCAGCGCTTTGATGATTTGGAAAATCCAGCTAATAACCAATGGCTACTGATGGAGTGGTAAACTATCCGTGCAACGCTCAGAAACCCTATAATAAGCGGACGCCTGTGGATAACTTTGTGGATGAAATTGGGATAATCAAACCCTTCATGGGAGTATGCTTATATTTGAATTGTATAAAAAAACAAAAACAGGCGTTATATCCCAATAAAACAATAACTTATACTATTTTTACAGACTGAAATATTAATTCACCTTCTTTGTAACATAAAAATCATTAACTTAGAACAGGTGTGCATAACTCATACAGAATTTTTACCTGCTCTGCCAAAATCGACCCGCCTGACCCATCCGCCAGACCATGAATCAGATACCCAACCACCCCACCCCCTGCCAACGTCTAATTGATGCCATCGATCATTTCAGCGAACTGAGCGGTCGAGGCGTGGCCTGGCTGACCCTGCTGATGGTACTCCTGACCTTTCTTATCGTCGTCCTGCGTTATGGCTTCGACAGCGGCTGGATCGCGTTACAGGAATCCGTGACCTGGCTGCACGCCACTGTCTTCATGATCGGTGCCAGCTACGCCCTGAAAAGAGACAGCCATGTGCGGGTAGATATTTTCTATCAGAAATTCGGTTCTCGCGGTCGCGCCCTGGTGGATCTACTCGGCAGCCTGTTGCTATTGCTGCCGGTCTGCCTATTTATATTTCTGGCTAGCTGGGATTATGTGCTGGAAGCCTGGAAAATAGGCGAAAGCTCAGCGGAAACCGGCGGTTTACCCGGCCTCTACCTGCTCAAATCTCTGCTCCTGATCATGCCTGCTCTGCTGATTCTTCAAGCTCTGGCCCACAGCCTGCGCGCATGGCTGGTTCTGCGTGGCGATGAGGGGCAACAAATATAATGGCCGAATATCTACCCCTGTTCATGTTTCTGGCCGTCTGCGTGGTCTTGTTGGCGGGTTATCCCGTCGCCTTTTCCCTGGGCGGCACAGCTCTGCTGTTTGCTTTTGGCGGTGAACTGGGCGGTACTTTTGATAGTGCTTTTCTGCAGGCTCTGCCCAACCGCCTGTTCGGCATTATGACCAACGCCACCCTGATCGCCGTACCGCTGTTCGTATTCATGGGCGTAATGCTGGAACGTTCCAAAGTTGCAGATAAATTACTCGACACCATGGCCCTGCTATTTGGTTCCCTGCGCGGCGGGCTGGGCATTTCAGTCACTATCGTCGGCATGCTGCTGGCGGCCAGCACCGGCATTGTCGGCGCTACCGTGGTCACCATGGGCCTGCTATCCCTACCCACCATGCTTAAGCGCGGCTACGATCCCGGCCTGGCCTGCGGTACCATTTGCGCCTCCGGCACCCTGGGACAAATCATTCCACCCTCGATTATTCTGATCCTGCTGGGTGACGTGCTGGCCAGCGCCTACCAACAGGCGCAGCTGAACATGGGCATTTTCTCACCGGAAAGTCTGTCGGTCGGCGATCTATTTGCCGGTGCCCTGATCCCTGGGTTAATCCTGGTGCTTCTGTATATTCTTTATCAGATCGGTATCGCACTGGTACGCCCGGACTACGCACCGGCCATTCCCGCTGCCGAACGAGAGGCGGCACGCGCGGGATTGAAAATGCGCGTAATCAAGGTGCTGATTCCGCCGTTGTTACTTATCTTCGCGGTGCTGGGTTCCATCATGCTCGGTGCCGCTACGCCCACCGAAGCCGCCTCGGTGGGTGCCATCGGCGCAATGCTGCTGGCCATGTCCCAGAAACAGTTTAATCTGACGATACTAAAAGAAGTCATGCGCACCACCACCGATGTCACCAGTATGGTGTTTTTAATCCTGATCGGTGCCTCGTTGTTTTCACTGGTATTCCGTGGTTTTGGTGGCGATGATCTGGTGCATGAATTATTGACCAATCTGCCCGGTGGCGTATTCGGCGCCATGTTTATCGTTATGCTGGTCATGTTCCTGCTAGGCTTCATTCTCGACTTTATCGAGATCACCTTTGTCATCGTTCCCATCGTCGGCCCAGTGTTGCTAAGCATGGGACTCGATCCGATCTGGCTGGGAATCATGATCGCTATCAACCTGCAAACCTCTTTTCTCACTCCGCCTTTCGGCTTTGCGCTGTTTTATTTGCGTGGCGTAGCACCGAAGAGTATCAGCACATGGGATATCTATCGCGGCGTTATGCCCTTTATTTTGATACAGCTATTTATGCTGGGGCTGCTCGCTTACTGGCCCAGTATCGCTACCTGGCTGCCCGGCTTTATCTATAATAACTAGCCATATTGCTCCAGCCAATCATGCTGCGATTAATGCCTGTGCGTTTAACGCTTAAATATCAGTATTAATTCTGTGTTTTATTTTTAGTTTTAAAGTCCACGCCAACTATGACGATAGTATTTCTATGCCGGTAGTTCCGGTTTTGTTTTATCTGATTTACTACGCATCTGTTTTCTGTTGAAACAAAAGCAATGGAGATGCCCCCGGTTCCAAAGGAGTTATGGAATGAACAGCTGTTCGATTAAAACCAAGTTAATCTTACTTACCCTTTTATTTGCGCTCGGCATGACCGGTATGCTGGCACTGGCGCGTTACAACACCAGTCATATTTTTGATCTGCAGCAGGCGCAACTACTGGTAAGCAAAATCGAAACCGGCATGCTCACCCTGCGCCGCAATGAAAAGGACTTCCTTGCCCGTCATACACTTAAATACCAGAAAAAATTTGAAACCAATTACCAAAGTCTGCAACAGAACATCAACATCCTGCAGGCGCTACTGACAAAATCAAACATTGATATAAGTCAGCTAACCCAACTTTCCAAGATCCTCACCAACTACCGTAAAGATTTTAATAGCATGGTAGCGATGCAGAAAAAACTGGGCCTGGATCATAAAAGCGGTCTGCATGGCAGCCTGCGCGATGCCGTGCATAAAGCCGAAAAACGATTAAAAGATCTGGGCAACGTGCTATTGCTGAAAGACATGTATCTGCTGCGCCGTCGGGAAAAGGATTTCCTGCAACGTTTGGATCTAAAATACCAGAAAAAATTCAATAAAGATTTTACCCTTTTTATGCGCGATTTGGGTACGGTTGGGTTCAATTCCGAAAACCGTCAGGCTATTCGCCAGGATATGTTGAAATATCGGGATGATTTTCATGCCCTGATTAAAGGCTATGAGCAAAAGGGTCTATCCAGCAAACTTGGACTGCACGGCAAGATGCGCAACACCGTTCACCAATCAGAAGACATGCTTAAAAAGCTTGCTGCAACAACGCACACACGTATCGATAACGAACTCCAACGTTCATCCTTACTCAACTGGATCCTGTCCCTGTCTCTGCTATCTCTGCTGGTGCTGATTATTTACCGCATCGCCAACGGCATCATCAAACCGGTTCAGTCGCTGTCACAATTAATGAATGATGTCAGCAGCCACAATGATCTAACTCTGCGCGCCCCACAACAGAATAAAAAAGATGAAGTCTCCAGCATGGCTCGTCACTTCAATAAAATGATGGAAGAATTTCAGGCCATGTTGTCGCGTGTTTATGATTCAGCAAGCCAACTCAGCGATTCATCTCTAGCTCTCAATAGCGTCAGCCAGGAAACCAATCAACGCGTCTCACGCCAAAATATAGAAACCGAGCAGGTCGCCGCCGCCATCAACCAAATGACAGCAACCGTGCAAGAGGTGGCCCGTCATGCTGCTGATGCCGCCAATGCCTCACGCTCGGCCGATGAAGAGGCGCATAAAGGCAAAAACGTCGTCAGTGCCAACCTGGCCGGTATCCGTAAACTGGAAGAGGAAGTCAACAATGCGGCCACTATGTTAAACCAGCTAAGTTCCGACAGTGAAAATATTGGCGAAGTGCTCAATGTCATCCGCGATATTGCCGAGCAGACTAATCTACTCGCTCTGAATGCCGCCATTGAGGCCGCTCGCGCAGGAGAACAGGGGCGCGGCTTTGCCGTGGTCGCTGACGAGGTCCGCACTCTCGCCCAGCGCAGTCGGCAATCCACCCAGGAGATCGAGGAAATCGTCGAACGCCTGCAGAACAGCGCCAACAAAGCCGTCGATGCCATGCAGGTAGGCCAGGCGCAAACCGAAGAAAGTGTGCAAAATGCCGAACAGGTTGGTCAATCACTGGACGAAATCATACGCGCAGTGGATGCCATTACTGAAAAGAATATCCAGATCGCCAGCGCCTCTGAAGAACAGTCCTCCGTCGCCGAGGAAATCAACCGCAGTGTCGCCAATATCAGCCAGATTGCCGCGGAAAGCGCCAATGACGTGGAACAGACCACCGCAACCAGTGAAACCCTATCCGATATGTCGAGCCAGTTGAAAAAACTGGTCTCTCATTTCAAGCTGGGATAAGCACATGATGGGGTTTATTTGATGGGTTTCACTTCGTTCTACCCATCCTACAAAATTCAAATAGTTTATTTGACAAATTTCGCTTCGCACAATCCGTCTAATGAAAATTAAATTAAAGAAGTGTTTCGCGATGGGTTTCGCTTCGCTCTACCCATCCTACTCCATTTTTGACTATGCGTAGGATGGGTAGAACGAAGTGAAACCCATCAAGCCCAAGCCCCTTTTATTCACTGTCGTCCTTCACAACCAAAACTACAACTCACGCGCGCGCAGGAAAGCCTGCTCGGAAATTTTTCCCCAGGCCATAGCCTGTTCCCGGAAATTGTAGAAGGACTGGTATATCTTCTGTGCATGTTTGTCCTTTGCCGCCACTTCCTTCACCACCACCTCTGAAAGCTGGGCTAATTTTTTCAACACATCATCCGGAAAGGGGCGTAGTTGAACCTTGTGTTTGCTGACCAGGGTATGCAGGGCTGTGTTGTTGCGAGCGGTGTATTCCGCCAGCATGTCGGCATTTACGATTTTGCAGGCGTTCATGACGATGCTCTGCAGATCGCTAGGCAATTCAGCATAGGCTTTTTTATTGATCAGCGCTTCCAGTACGCTGCCCGGTTCGTGCCAACCGGGGTAATAATAATATTTCGCCGCCTTGTACAGACCGAAGGCCAGGTCGTTATACGGCCCCACCCATTCGGTAGCATCGATAGCACCGGACTGGAGTGAAGTATAGATTTCCCCACCGGGCAAACTAACCGGTGTGCCACCCGCACGTTTGAGAACTTCGGCACCCAAACCCGGGATGCGCATTTTCAGCCCTTTGAGATCTGTTACCGAATTGATTTCCTTGTTGAACCAACCACCCATCTGTACGCCGGTATTGCCCGCCGCCGTTGGAATAATATTGAAAGACTGGTAAAGATCCTGCCAGAGTTTTTCACCACCGCCATAATAGAGCCAGGCGTTCATTTCCTGAGCGTTCATACCAAAGGGAACCGCAGCAAAAAACTGTGCGGCTGGCACCTTGCCTTTCCAGTAATACGCCGCTCCATGCCCCATTTGCGCCGTACCCCGCGAGACCGCATCAAAAACTTCAAACGCTGGCACCAGCTCTTTTGCACCATAGACCTTAACCCGCAAACGACCGCCGCTCATCTCAGTAATCAGACGGGCGAGGTTATTGGCACCGGTGCCAAGCCCCGGGAAATTCTTCGGCCAGGTGGTAACCATTTTCCATTTTATTTTTGTGCCTGCATGCACTGCCGGTGCGGCGCTGATCAAACTGCCTGCCAGCAAACCGCTAGCTCCGGTTTTTTTAATGAATTCTCGTCTTTTCATTTCCGTCTCTTGCTAAAATTATGAAAATCTAATATTTGTTCCTAAAATATTTAACCCAACAATTCAAATAGTTCCGCTACTTATTCTCGGGATGGCATTAACAAGCGGAGCTAACTGCAAACAAAATATTTTCTGGCGCACTGATCTTCTTTCTGCCATTATTTGCCACACGGTTTGCAGTTCCTGTCAGCCATCCCGGTTAGAGTTGGCCAGGTTAACCGAACAAAAGCAGCACATAAATAAATCAACAATAAACAGGGAATAACAGGTTTTATGGAACATTCGCTTTCGTCACTAAAGAAACGCCTGTTTTTTCTCGCTACTGCCAGCTTCGCCCTCACCCCCATTCTTGGCTACAGCGTTGCTGTTGCCTTCGGCATGATCGATCCGGCAACCCTGTTTGTCTGGCCCGGCGGCGTTCTACTCATCGCCGTTTCATTTATGCTGTTGCTAGGACAGGGCGTGCATTTTTTTCGCTACCTGAATCCTGTTTTCCGCTGGTTGGAACAACACCCCGATCAGCCTACTCTACCTGAAACCTTAAACCAGCGTCTCAATAACTTCAGTGACAACTACTGGGGTGTATTCCTGATTTACGCGCTCAGCGTACCTACCATCCAGCACTGGTATGGCCTGTACCCTGAGAATACGACCACCTATATCAGTCTGCTGCATTTTATCCTTCTACAACTGGCCATCGCCATCATGGCTGGCCTGCCTGGCTACTTGCTCTCGCTGCCCACCCTGGGTCGACTGGCGCACCATATTGGTCACACCCAAGTGCATGTGAGCATGAAATCCCAAATGCTATTGATCGGCGCTTTCATGCCGGTGCTCTGCACCACGATTCTGCTGCGCTTCTACTGGTGGCAAACCGGTTTCCTGCCCAGCGAGATCCTGCTGATCTGGCTGCTCATGAGTTTGATGTCATTGACCTTGAGCTTGCTGATGATTCGTGCTCTCAACCAGTCCCTTGCCCCCGTACACGAACTGGTAGCCAGCAGCGGCGCATCTAATTATCTGGATCTCGCTCGCCGCCTGCGGCCTCGTTCGGTAGATGAGATCGGTTCCTTGGTGCAAACCCTGGGGCGTCTGTTCAGCCGCCTGAGCGACCAGGAATCTCACATGCACGCCATTGTCGACCATGCAGCTGAAGCAATTATTGTCGTCAATCAGGACAAAAATATTGAAACCTTTAATCCGGCCGCCGAAGAGCTATTCGGCTATCACGGCCATGAGATTCACGGCCAAGCTCTGAGCACCCTGCTACCGGATATTTTTGCCGATTATACTGAAGATGGGGCACTGCAAAAAGAACAGGAAACCTACGGCCTACACCGCCAGGGTCACCATCTTGCCGTCTCGGTTCGTCTGAGTCAGATGCAGATGCGCGACAAGCAATATTTTACCTGTCTGGTCGCCGATATCACCGACCGCAAAGCAGCAGAAAAAAAGCTGGTCGAAGCCGAAGCCCGCTACCGCAACCTGGTAGTGCTGGCCCATGATCTGGTCTGGAGTATGGATGCTGAAGGCCACTGGACCTATCTGAATAATGCGGTCAACCGAATTTATGGTTACTCGCCAGAAGAAATGATCGGCCAACCCTTTACTAATTTTCAGGCACCCGAATCAGTGGAACGAGATCTGGAAGCACTTGCCAACCTGCAACAGGGGCAGGAACTATTAAATTATGAAACCATTCATCTCGACCGAGAAAACAGCCCCCGGCATCTCAGCTTCAATGCCCGCCCCCAGTTCGATGAGGATGGCACACTAATCAGCATCACCGGCACCGCACGTGACATCACGGCGCAAAAAGCCTTTGAACATGAACTCACCTGGCAAGCTCAGCACGATTCTCTCACCGGTCTGTTCAACCGCAAATATTTTATGCAGGAACTCGAACGCCTGGTAACCCGTGTCGCACGTAATGGCGCTGAATGCGCCATGCTCTATCTAGATCTAGATCAGTTTAAGTACGTCAATGACACCCTCGGCCATGCTGCCGGCGACCGCCTGCTGCTCGAATGTACAAAAATGCTGCATGACAATATCCGTGAAGGCGATCTGCTATCCCGCTTCGGTGGCGATGAGTTCACCATCTTGCTCTACAATCTAAATACTCAGGCTGCCCACCAGGTGGCTGAAAATACCCGCAAGTTATTTGAAAACTTCCGCTATATCGATAACGGCCAGTCCTTCAATATTACCTGCAGTATCGGCATCTCGATGATTACCCAGAACAACCCATCGGCAGAAGATATATTGCTGCATGCCGATCTGGCCTGCAATATCGCCAAAACTCAGGGCCGCAACTGCATCCATCTGTCGACCCCGGAAGACAAGGAAAAAGACGGAATGGCCGAAGATATCGGCTGGGCTACCCGGGTACGCGATGCTTATGAACAGGATCGCTTTACTCTGGTCTTCCAACCCATCATGTCCATTGCCGACAATACGGTACAAGATTA
>JAADGZ010000257.1 GCA_013152045.1 Gammaproteobacteria bacterium | reverse complement strand
GTACCAATGAAACGGCAGCGTCCATTGGTAATCTGGCTGAACTGGCGAATGAACTACGCCATTCTGTTGCCGGTTTCCGTTTGCCGCCGGCCTAAGCTGGGGTTTCAGCCTTGATGGCGGCAGAGGATCAACATTCCGATAAAACGTTGTGGCGTTATCATGCGCCAGCGTCAATGGATCGGGTACAACTGGCGATGTGGAGCGAGTTGCTGGAAAAGCGCACCGGCATCTGTCTCGCAGAAAATCGTAAATCCTTTTTGTTGACCAGTTTGAGTACACGCATGCGGGAGCTGGGCTATGACAGCTATGACGCATATTTTCAGTACTTGATCACTGGACGCTGCGGGGCGATTGAATGGGAAATTTTGGTAGACAAACTGACGGTGCATGAAAGCCGTTTTTATCGTGATCCGCATGCTCTAGCGTTGATTCAGGATCAGTTTTTGCCTGAACTGTCATCTAAACTGGGCAGATTAAAAAATAAACAACAAAAAAGTATTGATATCTGGAGCCTGGGTTGTGCCACAGGTGAAGAAGCCTATTCTCTGGCCATGTTGGTTGAGGACTTTATGTTGAATAACAACCTGGATGGTTATTACAGTATTACCGCTACGGATATCAGCTCAGCCGCCCTGTCGACTGCACGCAAAGGTATATTTCATATCAATAGATTGAAGAATGTTCCCGCCAGGCTGATCAATCTGTTTTTTAACAGTGAAGATCAAGATCATTACCGGGTAGTCGAGAAACTGCGCAGACGAATTTGTTTTGCCCGCTTGAACAGCCTTCATTTGTCTCGTGCTCGATTGGGGATGATGGATTTGATTTACTGTCAGAATGTGCTGATTTACTTCAAACGCCGCTACCGGCATATGATGCTGGATCAAATAGTAAAATATTTACGGCCAAATGGTGTGCTGATTCTGGGTGCCGGAGAGATTTCTGACTGGCGGCATACAGAAATGGAAGCCGTCAACTATTCGGGTACCCTGGCCTTCAAACGGATACAGGGAGAATTCCAGTCATGAATAGCGGCAATGAACTGGATCTGAATACGCTGATCTGGGTCAAGTCAGAAATTGATGAGACCTTGACTCAGGCGCGTAAGGCGCTGGAAGTTTTTATTGAAGACGAGAGTGACATTTCGCAAATTCAATTTTGTCTCAATTATCTGCATCAGGTTCGCGGAACCCTGCAAATGGTGGAACTCTATGGTTCTGCCATGGCTGCCGAGGAAGTAGAAAATCTGGTTCAAGCGTTGATTGATGGCAAAGTTTCAAACCGCAATGACGCCTTTGAAGTTCTGATTCGCGGGGTTCTGCAATTACCGGATTATCTGGAGCACTTGCTGGAAGGGCATCCGGATACGCCGATGCTGTTGTTGCCGCTACTGAATGATCTGCGCGCCGCGCGGGGCGCACCCCTGCTGTCTGAAAATGCCATGTTCACACCGGACCTGAGCATTGATGCACCCTTGCCGGAAACTATCGATGGAAATCTTGGCGAGACTCTGGTTAAGCTCCGCCACCATTACCACCTGGGCTTGCTTAGCTGGTTCCAGGATAAAGATGACGCTTCGGGCCTTAAGCGTATAGCTGGCGTGCTGGATGCGTTGCGCAAAGTGACTTGTGAACAGGAAATTGGTCGCCTGCTCTGGGTTGCCCACGGCCTGGTTGAAAGTCTGATTGACGCAGGCCTGGATAGTAGTGTTTCCGTAAAACTGCTACTCGGCCAGCTTGATCGACAGTTCAAAAGAATTATCGATTACGGCGAACATGCCCTGAACGTCGAGCCGCCTTCCGAGCTGCTTAAAAACATACTTTATTATGTCGCGACCTCAGCTAGTCGTGGTGAGCTGACTGGCGGAATCAAACAGGCCTTTAAGCTGGATGAAATTCTGCCGGACATGGGTTCTCTGGAACAGGCGCGAGCAGATATGGCCGCGCCTAATGCGGCACTCATGGCGACGGTTTCTTCCGTGCTTATGGATGATCTGCTCAGGGTCAAGGATAACCTGGATCTGTTTGTACGTTCAGATGATCGGGATGTCGAACAACTTCAGCCGCTGAAGGAAACCTTGTTACAGATTGCTGACACTCTGGGTATGCTCGGTCTGGGAATTCAGCGCGAAAGTGTGCAACAGCAGATCGAATCCATTTCTGCCATGCAGGCAGGAACTCAGGTGGTGGATGATAACAGCCTGATGGAAATAGCCGGTGCCATGCTGGACCTTGAAAATTCACTGAATGAAGTCAGTGCCGCACGGGCAGCCAATGTCAAGGCGGAGGCAGGTATTGCTGATGTTGGCAGTCATTTGATGCAGGATGCCGAGCAGCAGAAATTATTGAAGACAGTGGTCAAGGAAGCCCGCCTGGAACTGGATCAGGTCAAGAATGCGATCAACCTGTTCAGCAAAAATCCGGCCGATCATTCGCCCCTTGATATGGTGCCGGCAGCACTGGATCGCATCAAGGGAGGCATTTCAATACTGAGCCTGGATCGTGCCGCAGATTTGTTACAGGGCTGTATTTTATATATTAGGCAGAACATGCTGGAAGGCGCGAATGTGCCCGAGGCGGATACACTTGATAGTCTTGCCGATGCGATTAGCAGTATTGAATACTATCTTGAGTCACTAGCCGGAAAATGGGGCCAGCCGGATGCTATTCTGGATGTGGCCGAATACAGCCTCAAGCAGTTGCAGGGGGATGAGGCGAGCAAACCAAACGATGATCTGGTTACTCTTTCAGAGTTAAAGCAGCCGGATATGGACGAAGTCGTGACTTCCCATTCTCAAGCGGAAGATGATAATGATACCTTGATCGATGTTCCTGCGCCGGAAACGGATAACAATGATCGGAATGATCAAACTATCACCGAGACGATTGAGTATCTGTCTGACGATTTTGAAGATGAAACCCTGCATGATCTTTCTTTCACTGAGGATTTATCAGCATCTGATTCAGATGATGATATTGATCTGAATGATGAGTCCCAGTTACTGACCCTGGATATCGAAGGTTTTGACAGTCTCGATGAAGCTGCTGACGTCGATCTGAGCGAAGATGAAATAAACGTTGTTACGCCTACTGTTGTAGATATATCGCAAACTGCAGCAGATTCGATTTCAGTGGATGAAATCGTTGACGGGCAAGAAGAAGCCTCTTTAGCTGAATTGGAGTTGCAAGCAGAAGACAGTCATGCTGAGACAGAAAGTTCAAGCAGGCTTAGCATCAATGAACCTGGAGCAGCTGCAAAACTGGCAGTTATGGACGATATTGATGATGAGATCATTGAGATCTTTCTGGAAGAAGCGGAAGAAGAATATCAACGCATCAGTGAACTACTGCCAAAGTTACGCCAGAATGCAAATGATGCTGATGTGTTAGCCGAGTTAAGGCGTGCATTCCACACCCTCAAAGGCAGTGGCCGTCTGGTAGGTGCGCTCGATATTGGTGAATTTGCCTGGGCCTATGAAAATATGCTCAACCGGGTGATAGATCAAACTATCAGTCCACAAGAGAGCATGTTTGATTTGTTGGAACAGGCCAAACAGGTTTTGCCCGAGATGTTGGAACTATTCAAGCAGGGAGCCAAGCCGGATGCTGCGATTCTGGCGCTGATTGAGCATGCTAACCTGCTTAGTCAGGGAGCGTCATTGCTTGAAGTGGCGGCTGAAGCTGCTGATATTATCGTTCAGGATACAGAGGAAGAAGCTGAATCGGAAAGCGCCAGTGAGAATGACATCGATCCGGTATTGCTGGATATTTATCGCAAAGAAGTGGAAACACATCTGCTTAGTTTGCAGGAATATATCCATGGCTGGGAAAATGGACGTTACCGGGAACCCACCCAGACGCTGATGCGGGCATTACACACGCTAACCGGCAGCTCGCGGACTACCAGGGTTGTTCCTGTCGCCGAGCTAAGTGCTCAGTTTGAACATTACGTGAATGAGTTGCTTCAGCTTGAAGCGCAAATGAATGCCGATGCACTAAGCTTGCTGAATGATTGTATCGACTATATCCGTAGTGTAACGAATGCTCTTGAACAGACAATGCCGGATGCAGACAGCAACCGTGACTTGATGGCACGTTTGCAGATCCTGTTAGAGACCATTGCCGAGGCTCCCCGAACAGCCGATATCATGGCGCACGAGCAAACCGCCATTGATGTTTCGGCTGAGGCAATGCAGGATCCCGAATACGATGAAGATCTGCTGGAAATTTTCATTGAGGAAGGGGTTGAAATTCTCGATGCTTGCGACAGCACCTTGCACCACTGGCAGCAGAACCCGGATGATCAGAATGATATCGAGGCCATGCAGCGTTATCTGCATACCCTCAAAGGCGGTGCACGCATGGCTGGTGTCAAGCCGGTTGGCGATCTGAGTCATAACATTGAGTCGATGTTGACCATAGTGGCGGAAGGCCGCCAGCAGGTATCAGAAAATATGTTTGCCACGCTGCAACGGGCGCAGGATAGACTGGTGCAGATGCTGGAACAGCTAAAAGCACAGCAGAGTATTCCTGAGGCGAAAGACATTATCGCTGAAGTTGATGCCTTAATTGCCGCCAAGGATAACGGTAGCACTACAACGACTGCCGATGTTGAAGCAACGGAAGCGAAGATTGAAACTAAGTCTGATGAGAGCAGCGCACAGACTTCAGAGCCCGTTGATCTTTCATCGACAACAGAGATAACCGAGAAAGACGAGTCAGAGATTGAGCCTGGTGATCGTTCGCTGCCAGCGGAAACCTCGGAAGATGAAAATGAAGCTGGGTCTGAAATAGACGTTACGTTGGAAGAAGTAAGCCAGTCATCTTCATTAGCATCAGATTCTGAGCCAGAGCAGGCAATAGAAGTTGCTGAGACAAATCGGGAAACGCCTGCAGATGAGCCTCCTGATGACAATGTTGTGCCCTTTGCCACGACTGTTTCTGCTGAAGAAGACAGATCGGTTTCGCTGGCGGATAAAAAAGATGAGCGGCGTCAAACTTCACGGAAAGTAGCGGAACAGATCCGGGTGAAGGCCGAACTGCTGGATGACCTGGTAAATTTCGCCGGTGAAGTCAGTATTTATCGTTCGCGCATGGAACAGCAGAGCAATTCCTTTGGTACTAATTTACAAGAACTTGATGAGACGGTTGCACGTTTGCGGGAACAGCTGCGTCAGTTCGAGATTGAAACAGAAACCCAGATCCAATATCGCAAAGAAGAAACCGTTGCTAAAAATAACGAGGACTTTGATCCACTGGAGTTTGACCGTTTTACCCAGATGCAGCATTTATCGCGCACCATGCTGGAAAGTCTTAACGATCTGGATAGTCTGCGCGTGATTCTGGCCAATATTAACCGCGAATCTGAAACGCTGTTATTACAACAGTCGCGTGTCAATACGGACTTGCAGGAAGGTTTGATGCGCACCCGTCTGGTGCCCTTCACCGGCCAGGCTCCCAGGTTGCGGCGCATTGTACGGCAGATCAGTGAAGAACTGGGCAAGAAAGTCAAACTGGAACTGGAGGGGCTGGATAACGAACTTGATCGCAGCGTGATGGAGAGAATTATTCCACCGCTGGAACATATGTTACGCAATGCGGTTGCACATGGGATTGAGTTGCCGAAGGTTCGGCTTGCCAATGGCAAGCCTGAAACGGGAAAAGTTAGGCTTTCGTTCCAGCGTGAAGGTTCAGATATTGTCATCAGCATAGCCGATGACGGCGCCGGTCTTGATTATGAAGCGATCATAAATAAAGCGGTTGAAAGCGGCCTGCTCAGTCCTGACGCGGAGGTCAGCAAGGATATTCTACAGACTTTGATCATGGAGTCCGGTTTTAGTACTGCCGAGGAAGTTTCTCAGATCTCCGGTCGTGGCGTGGGCATGGATGTGGTCAATGCCGCTATCAAACAGATGGGCGGTGTGGTTGATATTGAATCCGAGTCGGGCAAAGGGACGTGTTTTACGCTTAGTCTGCCCTTGACCCTGGCCATTACCCGCGCCTTGATGGTGAATGTTGCTGAAGAAACCTTCTCTCTGCCATTGTTGAGCGTACAGGGTGTGGAGCGGATTTCGATCAGTGAAATTAATGCCCTGCAGGCCGAGGACAAGCCTGTTTATGAATGGCTGGGTGAAGAATTCCGTTTTATGGATCTTGCCGGCCTGATTGGTTTGCAGAATACGGCGTTACCGGAAGATGATCAGAAGCTTCCTCTGCTAATGGTGCGCAGTGGTGATTATCGCGCGGCTATTCTAGTTGATGGCTTGTTGGGGACCCGGGAGGTTGTGGTTAAACCTGTGGGGCCGCAATTGAGTTCTCTGCGAGGAGTCGCGGGCGCAACTATCATGGGTGACGGCAGCGTGGTATTGATTCTTGATCTGGGCATTCTTATTCGCCGCACCATGACCCGGGAAATGATGACGGCTGTACCCGCCGAGGTTGCGGAAGCTGAGCGTCTGACAGTGATGGTGGTGGATGATTCCATTACCGTGCGCAAGGTCACGACCCGCTTGCTGGAGCGCAATGAGTATGAAGTGCTTGCGGCCAAAGATGGAGTCGATGCCTTGGGTCAGTTGCTTGAAGTGCGGCCTGATATTATGTTGTTAGACATCGAGATGCCGCGCATGGATGGTTTTGAGCTGGCCACCAATATGCGTAATGATGAAGAGTTAAAAGATATTCCCATTATCATGATCACCTCGCGGACGGGTGAAAAGCATCGCGATCGTGCATTCAGTATTGGGGTCAACAAATATATGGGCAAACCCTTCAGTGAAGATGAATTATTGGAAAATATTCGAGCCTTGACGGAAAAGCAGGGGATGGTCTAAGACATATTTATTTAGAATATGCCTAGTAACCATAAATTGGATAACATCCATATTGCAGTGGCTTCTGGTTCCATACGACATCGCAAATATTTACAAAATATAATGCAGGGGATTGGGCTAAAAATTGTTATCAATGAGCCTTTGAGTGAGCAGTTTTTTCGTAAGCTTGATAGCACTTTTCCAGATGTAATCTTGCTGGATATTGATGAAAATACGCATGATGATTCGGGCTTGCTAGATAGATTACTGGATGATGTTGATATTCCTGTCATCTTCAACGATATTTCTGCCCTGACACATAACCAGCAAGGCGAGCAATCCAGGTGGTATGCCAAGCTGTTGCTCAAGATTGCCGAGTTGACTGGGCGTCCGGAATGGGAGGCGCTGGATCTCAGTAAGGTGCTGGCAGACACGCCCTCTGGCAAAGTGGCAAAAGTAAGATCCTCTAATGCTTCGCAGGATTTGGCTAGAAATGTTTGGGTGCTAGGCGCCTCACTGGGCGGCCCAGAAATGTTAACCAAATTTCTAATGGCAGTTCCGGAAGATTTACCGGTTGCTTTTATACTGGCACAGCACCTGGGGGAAAATTTTATGGCGCTGCTGGCCGAGCAACTGGACAGGATGACCTCATTTACTGTTATGCCAGCAGAGGAAGGGCATGTCCTGTGCCATCAGCAGGTGGTGATTGTTCCCGTTGATCGACGCTTGACGATTAATCCGATAGGTGCGCTTGAGCTGCAACCGCTCGATGTACCAGCTCGATATTCACCTTCTATTGATCTGGCGGCTGGAGACATTGGTTTGCGCTATGGAAATAAGGCCGGGATGATCATTTTTAGTGGTATGGGTGATGATGCTGCCATGGGGGCGAAAAAAATGCGGGAAGTCGGTGGCCAGGTTTGGGCACAGGAAGCGCAGTCTTGTGTGGTCAGTGCTATGCCGGATAATCTGCGTCTTCGGGGTTTGGTAAATGTGTCGGCAACGCCGGTGGAAATGGCGAAAATGTTGAGTACCTACTATTCTTCTGAAAGAAGTGAAAATTATTAACCGCTTAATTAAGGTCCAGGAAAACAGTATGACCGATCAAGGTGCAGCAGAAACACGTAAAAACTTATTAAGCGGGCATAGTAAAGATACCCTACATTGCCTGTTGATCCCGTTACAGGAGCTTAAAATTCTATTGCCTAATACGGCTGTAGCCGAAGTGATCAGCTACACTAGGCCCGAAAGCGTAGAAAATGCACCGCAGTGGATGTTGGGTAACATCCGTTGGCGTGATGAGAACGTTCCGCTATTATCGTTTGAACTGCTAAGTGGTGTGGGCAAACAGCAACATGCCGTTAGTCGTATTGCGGTATTGAACACGCTCAATGGCAACCCCCGTATTCCCTATATTGCACTGCTGATCCAGAGCATTCCGCAGCTGCGGCTGATTCAAGAATCCAGTATTGAAGTAACAGAAAAAGACGAACAAATGGATGTGGTTGCTGCGTCTGTAGATTTCTCCGGCGAGTCTGTGTTGATACCGGATCTGGACGCAATGGAACAGAAGCTGCAGGCCTTAAGTAATATTTAATCTGTCTTCTGGGATTGAATGCGTTCATGCCAGAGTATAAGAAAGGGATATGATATTGAATAAACGGGCTTGATGGGTTTCGCTTCGCTCTACCCATCCTACTTTGTCCTAAACATCCGTAGGATGGGTAGAGCGAAGCGAAACCCATCAAACTCGATTAGTCCAAAAATCAAACGCGATTTAAATCTCCCCATAACGTCTGTAACGCGCTCAAACCGGCGACGACGGCGGTTTCTGTTCGCAATATACGCGGACCAAGACCGACGGCGATAAAATGCGCGGACTTTGCTGTTTCAATTTCACGATCTGAAAAACCACCTTCCGGACCAATAACCAACCGCAATTGCCGTGGCGCAGGCTGAATCTGAGCCAGCGTTTGATCTGCCTGTGGCGCAAGAATGAGATCGATGCCCGTACTCTTTGTCTCGACCCAGTGGCAAAACTCCAGCGGCGGATGCAGTTGCGCAAGCTGGTTGCGCCCGCATTGTTCGCTGGCACTGATAATAATAGCCTGCCAGTGACGCAGCCGATTAAGGCTACGTTTTTCATCCAGCTTAACGACACAGTGCTGGCTAAACAAAGGGGTGATTTCGCTTACGCCCAGTTCCACCGCTTTCTGTATGGCATAGTCCATACGCTCGCCCTTTGAAATACCCAGCCCCAGATGAATGGCCAGGGGCGACTCCCGAACAGGACTGCGCTGCTCTTCCAGCAAGACCGTTGCGCGACGTTTCTCTGCCAGAGTAAGTCTCGCCGCATATTCATCCCCCTCGCCGTTAAAGATGATCAGCGGGCTGCCGGATTTAAGACGCAGAACCTGAAGCACATACTGACGAGCACGCTCATCGAGCTCGACTTCGCTACCGGCGATAAGAGTAGAGGGAAGGTAAATACGGGAGATGCGCATGCGGTATAAGATACAAGATACAAGGGAAAAGATACAAGGGAAAAGATTCTCTCGTTCCCACGCTCCTGCGTGGGAACGGATACCCGAATCA
>JAADGZ010000104.1 GCA_013152045.1 Gammaproteobacteria bacterium | reverse complement strand
TATCAGGCCGGTACCCTGTCCGGCAATCCGGTCGCGATGGCCGCCGGGCTGAAAAATCTTGAATTGATATCCAAACCCGGCTTTTTCGCTGCGCTGACGGAAAAAACCCGTCAGCTGAGCGACGGCTTGCGCGAACGAGCACAAAGCTGCGGCATTCCTCTGAGCACCAACCAGGTGGGAGCCATGTTCGGCTTTTTCTTTACCGAAGAAGCCTCGGTCAATCTTTTTGAACAGGTCTGCGCCTGCGATGCTGAGCGTTTTAAACGCTTCTATCACGGCATGCTGGAACAGGGTATCTATATGGCACCGTCATCTTATGAAACAGGTTTTGTTTCCAGTGCACACAGCGATGAAGATCTGGCGCGCACCCTGCAAGCGGCCGAAGCCGTATTCAAAACGCTTTAAGCAACTCGCGGCAGAGAAAACCAGACAGGCTGAAACAGCATGTTTGCCAACAGTCTGAATGAGCTTTTGATATGGTTGCAACAGCACCCGCTGCTGGCGCTGCTGTTTGTTTTTCTGGTGGCTTTTTCCGAGTCGCTGATCATCATCGGCCTAATCCTGCCCGGTGCCGCCTTCATGGTCGGCTTCGGTGCATTGATCGCTCTGGGGGCCTTACCCGCCGGGGCGGCTGTAATCGCAGCCATCCTGGGTGCGATTGCCGGCGACAGCCTCAGTTACTGGCTGGGCAAACATTACAAACAAAGCCTAAAAACACGCTGGCCGTTTTCAGCATATCCCGCACTCATGGAGCGGGGGGAAGATTTTTTTCATCGTCACGGCGGTAAAAGCGTCATGCTGGGACGCTTCGTTGGTCCCCTGCGGCCAATCGTGCCAGCCATTGCCGGTATGCTAGGCATGCCTCGCTCCCGTTTCTTGCTGATCAATATCATATCAGCCTGCATTTGGGCACCGCTGTATCTACTACCCGGCTACCTGTTCGGCCTATCTGTCAACTTGGCCTCTGAGTTTGCCGGCCGCTTCCTGCTTCTGCTCGCCCTGGTAACCGCGACTATCTGGTTTGTAGTCTTTGTTCTGCGTCAATTTTTTCTCTGGCTGGTACCCTATACGGATCGGCTGTTCTATCGCCTGCTGCTCTGGAGCCAACGGCATCCACTCGCCGGTGAAATATCCGCGGCTATCGTTAACCCCGATCATCGTGAAGTCCGTGGACTCAGTCTGCTGGCCCTGTTATTAGTCAGCAGTAGCGGCCTGCTTGTTTTTCTCTACGAAGCCGTCCATGTGCCACTACTCAGCAATATCAGCCTGCTTATCCAAAACGCTATGCTTGAGTTGCACAACCCACCTTTTGCAATGATCATGTCGGCACTGGCAGGACTGGCTGAACCCCGCCCCGCGCTCTTGTCTGCTGCTATAACCCTGCTCTGGTTATTACTAAATCAGCGCCACCAGCATAAACTGCTGATTGGACATCTTCTGGCCGTGCCTGTTTTCCCCTTGCTGCTGATCCTGCTGCCCATTGGCCCAAGCCGATTGTTTTCACCAAGTGCCATTCTGACACTATCTCTGTATGGTTTTTTGCTCATTGCCCTGGCCCGAGATATCAACACTCGCTGGCGCATGCGTTTTTATGCCAGCGGTGCATCCTTGATTATGCTATTGATGTTTGCCCGTTTTTATCTCGGACAAATAAACCTGTTTCAGCTGTTTGCCGAACTATCACTGAGTATCATCTGGGTCTCGGCACTGGGCATTGCCTATCGCCGCCATAGCCTGACACGCAAGTATGAGTCTCCCACTTATAAACTGCTCTTCATACTGTTGCCTGTTCTCAGTCTTTATCCTGTTGTCCACTGGCCGTCCTCAAGCCCCCAACCCGCAGCAGTAAAACAACATTATGTGCAAATAAAAAAAGAAGACTGGCTCAAACACGGCTGGCAAATACTACCCAGTTACCGCCACGATCTGCGTAATCAATATCGCTTTCCTATGAACCTGCAGTGGGCAGATTCGCTTACTCATATTCAACAGCAGTTAACCCGCCAGGGCTGGCAGTTAGTGGTAAGGGAACCGAGCCGCTATCTTAACTGGCTGAAAAGTGACGCCGCGATCACTCAATTACCCATACCACCCCATGTACATGAAGGTCGTTATGAAACGCTGGCGATGATGAAATATATTGATAGCGAAAAACGTATTCTGATCGTTCGTCTATGGCCTACTGCCTTTCAGATTACCAATGCGGAGAATAAAAATACGCCACTGTGGCTGGGCAACATTTCCAGACTTGAACCCGTTAAATATTTTGGGATTCGTTACCTGCAAACCGAAAAGAACTTCAAGCTGCCGCAACTGGAAAATTTAAAAAAACATTACCAAACAAGCATCAAACACCGAGCACAAACCCACACTGGCAACGGAGATAGCACTGTGTTGCTGTTGTCTGCGCTATAAAAAATAGCTCAGACAATATCGCTGGCTTCCTCTTCATGCTCATTGGCTATAATATTTCCGCTGCTATGGCTAACTTCGATACGGTTACGACCAAGACGTTTAGCCGTATAAAGCGCATCATCAGCACGTTGAATAAATCCGCTAGCTGATTCGCCGGGAATGAACAACGCCAGTCCTGCTGAGAACGTCGGTGCCTGTATCTTGTTGCCATTGGAACCACAAAACTGGCTGGCTGCCTGACGGCGCACCTTGTGCAATGCAGCCATGGCACCCTGCTCATCGGTATTCGGTAACAATACGGCAAACTCCTCACCACCATAGCGCGCCACCATGTCATGATGACGAAAAGTGGTAAGAATATCCTCGGCATAGCTACACAATACCGCATCACCCACAGCATGGCCGTATTTGTCATTAATAGTTTTGAAATGATCCAGATCGATGATCACCAGGGCTAGATCGGCGCCATAACGTTTGGTGCGACTCATTTCATCATCTAGTCGGCGCAGAAAAGCGCGTCGATTGGGTAGCTCCGTCAGCTCATCGGTCATACTAAGCAGACGCACTCGCGCCAGTTCATCACTAAGCTTGCGACTGTCTACCTCAATCATCTTCAGATAATCCTTGGTTTCCGCAAGTTTCTCAGCCATGGAATCATGCGACTCACTGAGTGAATCAATGTCCTCGATCAGGCACTGACGTAAAACATCAATTTCATTAATGGACTCAGCTTCATCCAGCCCCTGACGAACCACATGTAGCATATCTCCAAACTTCTGATTCTGTTCGATGGTTTCGTTGATATGCTTGCTCAGCATCGACTGAACTTTTTCCGTATCTCGATACTGGCTACTAAGATACTGACGATAGGTTGAAGTTAATCGTTCTTCTGTACCCCGGCCTTCATCCGGCAACAGATCATCGATCATTCCTTCCAAAGCTCTTTTTTGCGCTCTGACCGAATCGGTTTTCTCATTAAAACCAGGTTCCGGCTCCAATGCAGTTGTTTGCTCGCGGCTGATTAAATCGCTATTTTGAACCGTGCTATCAAAAACTTCGTCGCTAGCATAATAACTTAACACCGGCTCCAGTGTATTTTTCAGCACCGATTCATCCAGCATATCCAAACGCGCCAAGTGCATACTGAACATATTCATATGCTTGCGCAGGCCCTTGAGGGTCGTCGTGGTCAGTGGCAGCTGTAACTGTTTATAAATCAGTTTGGCATGAATATGCATGGATGAACCCGGCTTGAGGTGCCGAATATAACCACCCAGAAAAAGCCGCAGCCAATAACGATAAAGCTGCTCGCGCTCGTCAAAGTCCTGCTCGTTTTCCCGCAGAATGCGTTCAAGTTGAGAATAAAGAACAGATCCCGAACCGGTACCTTTCAATTCGTCCAGCAAACCCAACAAGGATTGAGCCTGCATGGACAACGCTGGCCCAGAAGTAACTGAGTCCGTTTCTGGCAATAAGTCTTCCGCCGACTTCAGCCTATTTTTATCAGATTGCACACTTCCCCCCCCTTGCAACCCTGGCTATGGCTCTATCGCAGGATCTGATTTTTCTACTACAAATGATTCTGTCATGAACCGCTCAAGCAAAAGAAAAATTAAATTGTACCAGCTTGCCTAATAGCTTTATCTGGCCTCGGCACTCACAGTCATAAACTACAAAATGTATTATTATCGTGAGCGAACAATTTTTCAATGGTCAATATCTTACCATTGCCCCTAAATAATATCCTGTAAAAAGTACAGATTTTGTACAAATATTCAACACCTCAAATAGGCGTAAATATATGGGGCCTAATGTTTTTTATAACAATGTGTTACAAGGACATGATTAGATAATGATTTAAGTATAGTGGCGAATAAAATATCACCTTCGACATAGATAAAGCGGGCTGAATTATATATAAAATAATATTAATGCAGCAAAAACACTCGTAGCTTGTCTCAATAGATTATAAGGCTCAACTATCAGCTAGAACGATTCAAAACATTATGTGATGACCAAACATGGACAAGCAACGATGAGCAGCATTACTCCTCCCGCTGATGATGTCGGCCTGCAGTCGCTACGCCGGAGCAACAAAGCCGACAGCGATATTCAGCCCGTATCCAGGCTTGCTGCAACGCGCGCTCTGCATAAGTCGGTGGCTGCACCTGTCACCGAAGGTCTTTATATAAATAGGCGTCAGCGACTTGATCGTCGCGGCGAAGATCGGCGACGGCGCAAACAGAGAGTGCTGCTTGATACTCGCAGCTATCATGATCGTAGAACCACTAAACGGCGAAGTTCCATAGAAAAAAGAAAACGCCCATATACGCAGGGGATCAATATTAAGGTGTGAGTTCCTTGGCCTGCAGTTGCTGGCGTACTTTTGCCAGCGTTCCTGCCATAGAAAAAGATGTTTCTAATAATTCCAATACCGCATCTTCCTTAAGTGGCTTGCTAAACAAAAAACCCTGAATCGTCCTGCAACCCAAGGCGTACAGAAAAGCCAGTTCATGCGCTGATTCCACGCCTTCAGCCACCACATCCAGATGCAGACTATGAGACAGAGCCATGATAGCGGTAACGATACCCGCATTATCACTTTCCCGACGATTGTGTACATTGGTGATAAAAGAACGATCAATTTTCAACGTATCAATAGGAAAACGTTTGAGATAACTCAGCGAGGAATAACCCGTGCCAAAATCATCAATAGAAATGCTCATGCCTATTGATTTTAACTGGTTCAGAATCGCAATATTTTCCTGACCATCATCCATCAGACAGCTTTCAGTAATTTCAATATCGATCAGTTTTGTTTCAACATCATATTGCTGGAGAATATCTACCAGCCGCTCAACGAAGCCTGGTTGCTTGAACTGATGCATGGAAACATTGACCGATATCGGCACCACCTCTACACCTGCTTTTTTCCAGCGATCCAGCGCCCGACAAACCTCGGAAAAAATCCAGTCACCCACATCAATGATCATCCGATTTTCTTCAAGAATGGGGATAAACTCAAGCGGTGAAATAACCCCCCGCTCCGGGTGCTGCCAGCGCAGTAAGGCTTCAAAACCCTTGACGATACCTGTGGTTGAATCTACTTTTGGCTGATAGAGTAAATAAAATTCTTTCCGCCTCAGCGCACCCTGCAGATCTTTTTCCAGGCGTGACAGCTGAAGCGCCTGTTGGTGAATTTTGTTGGAATAATAATTTATCTGCGCCCCCCCGCGAGTCTTGGCATACTGCTGCGCAGATTCCGCCGCCAACACAAGTTCACCTCCATCCAGGCTATCGTCCGGATAAAGAGCGACGCCAAAACTCAACCTGGGCTGAAAGCTGACAGGACTGATATCACAAGGTTCTCGCAACAAAGCATAGATGGTCGAGACGCGACTCTCGATTTCATTCTTATTATTTATGCAAAGTAAGCTGACAAACTCATCGGCACCCAGCCAACATGCCAGTTCATTCTCCAACAGCTGACTTTTTATTCTGGAAAATAGTACAGTTAGAACTCGATCTGCGTCTAAATAACCCGACTGTTCATTTAGCTTTCTAAATCCATCAATATCAAACCGCAATAACAGAAGATAGCTATCATTTGCTTTTGCCTGCCGCATCTGTGTCACAACAGCGCCAATAAAACGTTCTCGCATAACACCTGGTTGCGGTAGATCCTTCATTTGTTCGCTATCCATAACGGCTGCTGATATTATCCTGGTAGCTTGTTCAACCCATCATTGGTAGCGAGCAAGCGAAACTTTCTCTAACTTTATATCGGTATAAAAACAAGATCCTTTAAGTATATTCCGCCGTTAGAGTGAATAAAATTCAGACGTATTTATTTTTCAGGTTTTAGACTGGAGCAGAAAGCTGAAAACAAAATGTGCATACTAACTAACCTGGCCGCCCATCAACACGCGGCCTGATCAATATAGGAAAATAAACCAAAACAAATAAAAGAAAAGCGGCACACCACAGGCCGCCAGCGAGAGTTAAACTTTGTAAATACCAGGAGGGCAGCAACAGCGGTAGCAACACTCGAAACAACGGCACCAGGCTGACCAGCACAAAGGCCCAGAAAATCATACGACTAGCGGCAATCTCCCGACCACTATGACCCAATGCTACCCGCGCCATCATACCCATTGTAATCAGACCAATACCTCCACTGGTCAGCGCATGCACGGCAAACTCACGCTGAATCAAGGCCAATGGCACAAGCGCCAGTAACAGCAGGCCAATCACCAACCATAGATAACCCAATTGCAAAATCCAAACCATGGGCACCGACCATATCTTTTTACCGTACCAGCCATAAAGCCTGATCCCATGCACAATAGCCGCAAACAGAGCAATAGGAACAAGAACAATCGAGTCTGGCTGAATGGGGGCAAACAGCGCAACTGCTGCAATACTATAAGGCGCCAGTTTTTCTATCATTGGCCAGCTTTGCACTTCTAAACCCGCCACACCACGCTCACTGAAAAAGGGAATCACGCGCCCACCCATCACCATAATCAGGGCAACAATCAGATATAACATCAAGCTGATACCGATGTTTGCAGTATCCGCAGTCAAGCCGAGGTATTGCAGATGTGTTAACAAATTGGCAACTGCCATCAGCAATAGCAAGATGGAAAAAATATAATTGGATTTTTGCTGTTTTGCCAACACTGGAATTGCGATGCTAACGGCTACTACAGGTAGAAAGCTGAGGTCGACCAGGGCGATCAGCCATCCAGGCAATTGAAATACAGCCAGTGGCACTAAACGCCCCAGCAACCAAAGTGCAGCCAGTAAGGCTAGCGGTGTATGCCGCAATGTCTGAATACCCGTCCAGTTTCGCACCGCGGTTAACAAAAAACCGGCGGCAACGGCCGCTACAAAGCCAAACAGCATTTCATGTGAATGCCAGTACATTTCAGGATAATAAGTACTCGCTGTTGTACCGCCCAGTACACTTAACCAAACTAACATCAGCAACAGGCTACTCAGGCCGGCAGCAAGGAAAAAGGGACGGAATCCCAAGGCAAACGGGGCAAAACCTTTAATGCTGGGGGTCTTATCAGGCTCTTCAATTTTCATATTAAATCTTATTACCGGTTTATGACTGACGCGGAATACCTTATCATAAAGCTCAAGATAATGACATTGATCAACATCAAGGGAAAAAATATCCATTCCGATTGTTTGCACAGAGATCAGGCCATGCGCCTTCGCTAAAACAAAGTTTTGTTCGTAGATAAAAGGGGAAGACAGGCAAACTTAAAAAGTTTGCTTATGGACGTTTATTTTATATTTTCAGAACACAACTGGGGATGTAGTTGCGCAACAATACGGGCAGGGAACGGGTTGAGTGGATGCCTATCATTTTGCATTTCTTTTATATAATGCCGTTTTATGTTCTGCATCCGTTCCGATATAGCTGACTGCATACCAGGATAAAATAGCCCTGAAACCATATGCTGCTGATTATTCTCGACCACACGATAGAGATCGGATATACCATTGCGATAGCCATAATACTGGTAATAGGTGCGCATACCTTCTTCATCGGCAATGATCTCTTGATTCTGACTAAACTTCATCGTGGTAAGTAAACCTGTATCATGAAAAACCTGGTCAACAGTATCACTGTAAGCGGTACCAAATAGCATGCTCAACATCACGCTGGCCACCACCCCCTTACCAAGCCCTTTCAGGGGGTGACGATATTTGATATGAGCAATTTCATGCGCCAGCAACATCATCAGCGCATTTTCATGGGGTAACTTTTCCAGCATTCCCCGGAAAACAAAGATATGTCCGCCCACTGTGGAAAAAGCATTGACGTCAGAAGAGTTAACATAGTGCACCCGGACCTGCATACCAGTAGGAAGTTTCTGCACGGCAAGCAGTTTATCAGCCAAGCCCTGCAGATATTCATCCATCATCTTGTCACCCGGTAAGGCGCGGGTATACGGATGCGAAAGACTTTTCTCCATTTCAAACGGCACCAGCGTTGCCAGTTCATCAATTGAAACAAATACCGCCACGCCCAGCCCCACCACGACCACGACAATGCCAATGGACAGAGTTAGAAACTTGCGAATATGAACAATAGAGGAAACTGGTCCTCCCCTGACAACATAATCTGGTGATTTCTGTAGTTTTTCCATTATTTATCTAGCTGGAACCAACAAAGTTGGTAAGTAAGCATAGCCCGAATAGTAATAAATGAAAGCGCTAATATATCGACTTTTGCAGGTTATCCACTCTGTTCCAGCTGTTCACTACCCTGCAACCATTTTTCCTCCAGCATATCAAGCTGTTGCTGTAACTGCCCCTGTTGTTTCAATATTTCAAGCAAACGCGATTTATTTTCGGCAGCATAAACCGTCTCATCCTGTAAGACTTCATTCAGCACCTCCAGTTCCCCAGTCACCCCGGCAAGCTGTTTTTCCAGTTTTTTTAATTCATTACGCAAGGGTGCCTGCATTCGGCGACGATCTGCTGCCTGCTGACGCTTAAGCTTGCGACTTGCGGTATTGTCACTCGCCGGGCGAGACTCTCGCCCTTGCTCCAATAGCCAGTGTCGATAATCTTCCAGATCGCCATTAAATTCTTCCACCTTACCCTGATCCACTAGACAGAAACGATCCGCCACCATATTCAGCAAAAAACGATCATGCGAAACAACACATACCGCGCCAGTAAATGACTGCAGCGCTTCGACCAGTGCATGACGCATAGCCAGATCCAGATGGTTGGTAGGTTCATCCAGTAATAGCAGGTTGGGCTTCTGATACACCACCATAGCCAGCACCAGACGCGCCTTTTCACCACCAGAGAAAGGTGCCACCGGCTCGTCTACCCGCTCTCCCTGAAAACCGAAACCACCGAGAAAATTACGCAACTCCTGTTCACGCGCTTTTTTGTCCAGGCGTTGAAAATGCAGCAGTGGAGAGGCCTGTGGATCCAGCTGTTCCAGCTGATGCTGGGCGAAATAGGCAATCTTCAGTGAGTTTG
>JAADGZ010000228.1 GCA_013152045.1 Gammaproteobacteria bacterium | reverse complement strand
AGTGTTGTAATAGTTAACACAATATATAAACGCAGAGAACGCAAAGTCGCAGAGGCGCAAAGAAATAAAAATGATCACTGCTGTTTCGTTAACGTCCTTTCCCCATCTGGGAGAGGGTTTATTTACACCCTCATTCTGGCGCAGGCTGGTTGATTATTGACGATATTCTGGCAGAAGCCAGAATATCGTACCTATAAAGGTTTTTCTTTGCGCCTCTGCGACTTTGCGTTCTCCGCGTTTAAATCTAAACCTTCTGGTTCCCACGCTCCTGCGTGGGAACCCATACGTCAATCGATACGCTGATCCGGGTATCCGTTCCCACGCAGGAGCGCGGGAACGAGAGAAAAATTGATGGGTTTCACTTCGTTCTACCCATCCTACGAAAATTCAAAAAAAGAGTAGGATGGTAGGATGGGTAGAACGAAGTGAAACCCATCAAGTCACTTGGCTTTATTCGACCGTGACTTTGGCGTTTTCGACAATAACGTCATAGACATAGCCGTAGCCAAAGTCCTTGTTCAGGCCCAGGGTTCCCTGAATCAGCACGATGTCATTCTTTTTGGCGGAGCCTTTTTTGCTGGTTACGGTCAGATCAACACCCGTGCTGCTGTCTTTGATATGAATCCAGTTTCTGCCCAGTACCGACGCGGTGAATTTCACCACCTTGCCGCGCACCTTGACCGGTTTGTTCGCCAGCGAGTCTTTTTTTGCAAGAATCTCGGCGATGCTTTGTCCGCCTTTGGCTTTACGGATATTAGCGACCGGCGTTGCTTGTGTGTGATCACCAAGCGAGCTGTGAGGTTGGGTTGTGCTGGTTTTTGCAGCAGTGCCGCTATCGGTGATAAAGGCATCGACAAAATAGAGCAGATTAAAATCCCGCTTCAGTGATTTGCTGTGAAAGTTTTTCATCGGCATACCGCTGTCAAAAGCAATCATATCGCCTTTTTTAAAGGCGGTGCTAGGACCCGCAGCCCAGAGTTTTTCACTGCCGGTATCAACGTGTACATAGGTATAACCGGCCGCTTCGATTGTTTCTATGACCTTGCCATGAATTTGTCCTGGTTTGGGAATGGCTTCATGGGCACGCGGGGTCGTGGCGGCAGCAGGCACTGATGCTGGGATCGTGGCCGCTGCTTTTTCAGTCGCCTTTTCAGCGTCCTGACGTTGGCAGCCTTGCAGGAAAAGCAGGCCTGCGATTAAAAAGGGCAGGGAATAAATATGGGTGTGTCGGGTCATTGCAGGTTTCTCCAGTAAGGGTGGCAGATCAATATAGCTCGAAATAGCAGTGAATGGTAAGGGCGTAAGTTCTCTTTCAGGTTATGAGCCGTCGGAGAATAGAGTGCCAAAAGTTTGTTTTCAAGATGCTGGTTTCTGTTGTCGTGCATAATAAATGGGCTACAGGTATATGAAACTGATATTAGTCAGTTTGTTCTTTTAATAGATGTAGAATTTTTTCGGCAATAGTCCTGTCCGGTTGACCGACGGCAATGACCTTATTATCAACTATCAGCGCAGGCAGGGTGCGTAGCGTCAGCCTCTTGACCAGAGCCTGACCTTCTTCCGTCTCTGAGTCACTGACCTGTAATGAGAGGCCCGCTTTTTCACAGGTGGTTCGCCATATGTATTCGGTGGTTTGAGACGCTTCAGTCTGTCCTTTTATGATAAGTTGTATATTCACGTTGCGTCCTTTTTGGGTATAAATAACCTGTTTGTATAGCCGTATTTTTATTTGAATATGCGAAAGTTGTCGTTGACTAATATCAACTATATTGGGCTTTGTGGGTATTCAGGACTTTAAGTCTTCTGTGGTTGCTTTTAGCCGTGATTTCACTGATATTGCGTCTTTTGAAAATTATTGTTTAAACAAGCGAGTGGCCTGAATGTATTGAAAATAAGGCTTTTTGGCACGGTTGACAACATCTTGTTACTGGGGATTATGGTATGAAGTCGGAACAGTTGCTGGCAGCAGCATTAAAAGATGTTTACCTGTTTGAAATGCTGAATGAGAAACAGATGGCCAAAATACTGCAGTCATCCGCTCTGATTAATCTGGCCAGCAGGGAAACACTGTTCGAGGCCGGGCAGTCGGCTCAACGTTTTTATCTGCTGAAGTCTGGACAGGTTAAATTGTACTGTATTTCGGCTGATGGGGATGAAAAAGTGATGGAGATTGTTCATCCTTCGCAGACCTTTGCCGAAGCCATCATTTTTATGCACAAACATGTTTATCCACTAAGCGCCGAAGCCATCAATAAGAGTGAATTGATCAGCTTTAGCATGCAAACATTCAAAGAAATACTGGAACAGTCTACTGAAACCTGCTTCCGTTTGATGGCGGGGATGAGTCGGCGGCTGCATGCACGAATTTATGAAATAAATAACCTTACTTTGCATAATGCCACCTATCGACTGGTAGTTTTCCTGCTGGATCAACTGCCCTCCGAGGCGTTGGAGCTGTCCCAGATTCACCTGATCACCCCCAAAAGTGTGGTGGCATCCCGCCTGGCGATTCAACCCGAGACTTTTTCCCGCATCCTTACGCGTCTTTCCCGCACTGGCTTGATTGAAGTTGATGGTAACGACATTACGCTACTGAATGTCGAGGGATTGCGCGCACTTCTTTAGCCTGGATTCCGCGTTAAGTGGCGCAATAATTACAATATTGTACCGGCGCTAGCAATGCTTAACAGCGGAATCGAGGTAGTCTTCTGCATTCTCTGCGCTAATATTAAGACCCTACTGTCTGAAAGATAATACCTGACTTTTTTACTCTTGATTTAGATCAAGGTGGTATTGGTGACAAAATGGGTTAATCGGCTTGCCGAAAATTGCACGCACAAGGGGGATTACCATGAGCGAAAACTTTACCAAATCGATGGCGCGTAACATGTTTTACGGGGGCGCTGTTTTTTTCTTTCTTTTATTTGTCGGTTTGACCTTCGACACCATGAGGGAATTACCCAAACGAGATCATCGTGAAAATATCACACCGGAGGTTGCTCAGGGCAAGCTGCTGTGGGAAGAAAATGACTGTATCGGTTGCCACACCTTGTTGGGGGAAGGCGCCTATTTTGCACCTGAGCTGGGTAATGTCTACACCCGCTTTGGTAAGAACAAACAAGCCATTATGGCTTTCATCAAGAGTCGTCCTGTCGACGGTATCGAGGGGCGTCGGAGTATGCCGCAGTTTAATTTTTCTGATGAACAGTTGAACGATATTGCGGAGTTCCTTAAATGGACGTCCGAGATTAACAGCGCAGGCTGGCCACCGAATATTCAGGGTTAATGGGGAGAAATAATATGCAATATCAATCTCAGGCAGTAGCCAAACCTTATTTTATCGCTGCACTTGCTATGTTTGCCGGACAGATTATTTTCGGGCTGATCATGGGCTTGCAGTATGTCATCGGTGATTTTCTATTTCCGGAAATCCCCTTCAATGTCGCCCGTATGGTGCATACCAACCTGCTTATTGTCTGGTTGCTGTTTGGCTTTATGGGGGCGGCCTATTATCTGGTGCCAGAAGAATCCGAAACAGAGTTGTTCAGTCCAAAACTGGCAATGGCACTTTTCTGGATTTTCCTGGTCGCCGGCGTGTTGACGATTGTCGGTTATCTTGCCGTACCGTATGCCACGCTAGCCAAGATAACCGGCAATGATATATTGCCGACCATGGGCCGGGAGTTTCTCGAACAACCGACGATTACCAAGATTGGTATCGTCATCGTTGCGCTGGGTTTCCTGTTCAATATTCTTATGACCGTGCTCAAGGGCCGCAAAACCGTGATTACTTCGGTGCTGCTGATTGGTCTGGGCGGGCTGGCCGTATTCTTCCTATTTTCTTTCTATAATCCAGATAATCTGGTGCTGGACAAGTATTTCTGGTGGTGGACTGTGCATCTGTGGGTGGAAGGCGTATGGGAGTTGATCCTTGGCTCAATTCTGGCCTTTGTCCTGATTAAAGTGACCGGGGTTGACCGCGAAGTGATCGAGAAATGGCTGTATGTGATTATTGCCATGACCCTGATTACTGGCATTATCGGTACCGGACATCATTACTTCTGGATCGGGACACCGGAGTACTGGCAGGTTCTGGGTTCGATTTTCTCTGCACTAGAGCCGATTCCGTTCTTTATGATGGCGGTGTTTGCCTTCAATATGGTCAACCGTCGTCGGCGTGAGCACCCCAACAAGGTGGCGACGCTCTGGGCCTTGGGTACGGCGGTCATGTCCTTCCTCGGTGCAGGCGTCTGGGGCTTCATGCATACTCTGGCACCAGTGAACTACTATACTCACGGTACTCAGCTTACTGCCGCGCATGCCCATATGGCCTTCTATGGCGCCTATGTCATGATCGTGCTGTGCATGATTTCCTATGCCATGCCGATGATGCGTGGTCGGGCGGCTAACAGTGCCAAGGCGCAGGTAGTGGAAATGTGGGGCTTCTGGTTGATGACTATTTCCATCGTCTTGATCACCCTGTTCCTGACGGGAGCCGGTATTCTGCAGGTGTATATGCAGCGTATGGGGGATGCGCCGATGTCGTTCATGGTCGTGCAGGATAAAATTACCCTGTTCTACTGGTTGCGTGAAGCTGCCGGCGTAGTTTTCTTAATCGGTCTAATTACTTACTTTGCTAGTTTCTTCGTTGGTGGCGACGAAGCGGCTTCAGCCTGATTGGGATAACCTGTCCCTGGAACCCGTCAGGGTTCCGGGGTTTTTTTATGAACGATGCAGCTATTGATGATGTCAGCTTAAAAGAGAAATATCCTCCGGGTGATCTGGCTATCTGGGTTTTTATCTACGCTGAATTTCTGGCCTTTGGTATTTTCTTTCTGGCCTATGCTTTTGCCCGTAGTTATAACGTCGAGTTATTCAATGCCTCACAGCTGCACCTGGACAAGCGTGCCGGTGCGCTCAATACTCTGATTCTGATCACTGGCAGTTACTTTGTGGTACGTGCGGTGGCGGCTATTCGAGTCAATCAGTCTCGCGCCTGCGTCAACTGGTTGCTGGCCGCGATTTTCAGCGGTGGTCTGTTTCTGATAGTCAAGATTTTTGAATTTCATGGGGAATATGTGCAGGGCTACTCGCTGAGTAGCAATCTGTTTTATACCTTTTATTTTTCTATGACCGTGTTTCATTTTATGCACGTCATTCTGGGCATGGTTATTCTAACTGCGGTTATGTTTAAGGCGCGCCGTGGTGGTTACAGTGCCGAAGACCATCGCGGGGTGGAAACCGGGGCATCCTATTGGCACATGGTCGATATGGTCTGGATCATATTATTTCCGCTGGTCTACGTGATTCATTAAATTTTGGGGATACGATTCCCCGCTGTTTGCAGCGAAAAACAGTAGGATGGGTAGAGCGAAGTGCGAAGTCCAGTAGGAAAACCCATCGACAGAAAAACGGTAGGATGGGTAGAACGAAGTGAAACCCATCGGCAGGTTTATTGGTTAGGTTTCCCTACTGGACTTCGCACTTCACTCTAGCCAACCTACAACTTAATACTCTGCAGCTTGCTACGGGGTTGTTTATTACGGATGGCTGGGCGATGACGCAAAACACAGTAAAAACATTTTTATATTTGCGTCCCTGTACCTGGGATTGGCTGCTCTTGATGGCGCTGACCTTGATGATACTAATGGTAGCCGAGACGGGCCTGGGTGGTCGCTATATCGTCGGCCTGCTTATCGTTAGTATGCTGGTCAAGACCCAGATAGTCGCAGATTATTTTATGGGCTTGAAAAGAGTGCGCTTACGTTGGCGTTTAATTGTCAGCGGTTATTTGCTAGTGGTCATGTCCATGATTGGTCTGGCTTATAAACTTTCGCTTTCTTAATAAAATTTTTCTGGTTTGCGCGCGCAGCGTGGCAACCAAAGATACTCATTTGGGATTAGTACCTTAGAAATAATTTTCTGCGCCTTTTGCAGAAAATTTTTCGTGAAGGTACTTATCTTGTGGTTTATCCAGGTTAGGAGCAAGACATGAGCGAAGTGATTCAGAATATCAATGTGTCCGAGGACGAACCCTTTTATCTAGCCAGCGGCAATGAAGTGGCGCTGTTTGAAAATGCCTGGCGGCATCAGTTACCGGTTTTAATCAAGGGACCGACAGGTTGTGGCAAGACCCGTTTTATTCGGCACATGGCGGCCAGGCTCGGGCGGCCGCTGTACACGGTAGCCTGTCACGATGATCTGACCGCTGCTGATTTGGTGGGGCGTCATCTGATTGGAGAGAACTCTACTTACTGGGTAGATGGCCCGTTGACGCGGGCGGTGCGCGAGGGCGGCATTTGCTATCTGGATGAAGTGGTCGAGGCGCGCAAGGACACCACCGTGGTGTTGCATCCGTTGTCTGATGATCGGCGCATCCTGCCAATCGAACGCACCGGCGAAGTGCTTAAGGCATCACCTGAATTTATGTTAGTCGTGTCCTATAACCCCGGTTATCAGAACCTGATGAAGGGCATGAAACCCAGCACTCGTCAGCGTTTTATTTCCATGAGTTTCAAACATCCCGCGCCTGCGCTGGAGCAGAAGATTTTGCGCCAGGAATGCGGCATCGATGAATTGTTGGCGAAGCGTCTGGTATCGCTGGCCAAAGCGTTTCGCGCGCTCAAGGATCACGATCTGGAAGAAAGCGCCAGCACCCGTCTGCTGGTGTATGCCGCCACCCTGATTAAGGATGGCTTCGATCCAGTCGAAGCCTGTCGTGCCGCGTTGGTAGAGCCGCTGACGGATGATGAAGAGACGGTTGAAGCCTTGATGGAACTGGTTTATGCGACCTTCGGCCAATAGACTGAGTCGGCTGACACGGCTCATCTGAGATGATGCTGTGAGCGCAGTGAAAATGAAGTACAGCCACTGGCTGCATAAACGGCGGCTGATGCAGGCAGCCTTTTTTTCACTGTTTATTCTGGCGCCGCCGCTGGATCTGTTGAGACTGGATCTGACTCTGGGACATTTTATTTTCATGGGCCAGAATTGGACTCTAGGCATTGATCCTTTTCTCGCGGGGAAAGCCAGTGCTTCTGAGGCGGTGCTGAATATATTCATGCGTGCGTTTTTACCACTGGCGGCGATCGTGGCCACTGGATTTTGGCTGTCCTGGAAATATGGACGCTTGTATTGTGGTTGGCTGTGTCCGCATTATTCTGTAGTCGAAATGATAAACAATCTGATGCGACGCAGCTTCGCCCGTTTCAGCCTCTGGGACAAAGCTCAACTCAGCTCGATTAATCCGGACGGTCGTCGTGTTGAGACGAACCGTTGGTATTGGATTCCATTGTTATTTGCCAGTAGCGGATTTGCTTTTTTATGGGCCGTGGTCTTGCTGACTTACCTGTTGCCGCCAGCAGAAATCTATCACAACCTGTTTCATGCCCAACTAACCCACAATCAGTTTATTTTTATCAGCGTGGGCACGCTGGCGCTATTTATTGAATTTATGTTCGTCCGCCATCTATTTTGTCGTTTTGCCTGTGCGGTGGGGTTTTTTCAAAGTCTGGTCTGGATGGCGAATAAAAAGGCCTTGGTGGTGGCACTGGATCGTGAACGCGTTGCCGACTGCGCAGCCTGCAATGCTGCCTGTGAGCAGGCCTGTCCCATGCGCCTGAAACCCCGCACCATCAAGCGCAAGATGTTTACCTGCACCGAATGTGGGCGTTGTCTCGATGCCTGTGAGCAGGTGCAGGCGGGTGGTTACGGTAATGCGGGAAAGATTCAGACGCCCCTGCTGCAATGGGTTCAGGGTGACTGCGCACGGGATGTGTCGGAACGGGATTTTGGTAAACGTCCAGATGTACCTGGCGATTGTTTTAAACGAGAGGCGGAGTAAATGGAAGAATGGGTTGGTAAGGTCTGGCACCGTTTAATCACGCGCGCGGCAAATCCGCATTATCCCGCAGCGGTGGTCAGTCTGAGTGAGGTCAGCAAGGTGGTAGGGATTATGTTCCGGGCACTTGGCGGCGATGGTGGACTGCGGGTGGAAGCGGCGGGCAACACGGGCAATCAATCTCGGCGGAGTTTTTTGCAACGCATGGCTGGAAGTCAGCAGAAAGTTACCTATGGTTGGCGTGATGAACAGGCCTTACTATTACCGCCTGAGATTGATGTTTTTCCTGAAAGGCAATTAAACCGCGATCTCTACCTGTGGTTGGCGGCAATGGCGGCGGTGGAAGAGGGGCAACGTGGTGACTGGTTTATTCACAACCAGAGACTAAGCCAAAAAGTATTGCAGCGATTTCCCGGAATGGAGCATCGTTACCAGCGCCTGCTACAGGCACAGTTAAGTTTGCGCCCGGCGATGCATAAATTGCCTGAGGATGAAGCGGCAGTAGAACGCGCTATTTGTGAAGCCTTAACAAATCCCGGTTGCATGAAGCAACTTCCGACGGCAAAAACGCCGCCGAATCCCGTTTATCTCTGGTTGCATCCTAGCCCCCCCAGCGCAATGCCAGCGGATGCGGCAAAGACGCCTGAACAGGATGAGGAATTCCGCGAAGAGGGCGAAATAAAAACAGAAGACGAACAAACGCGGCGGCAGGCTGAGCGGGTGGAAATGCCGGAGGGCAACAATGGTATTCTTCTGGATCGGTTTGAAAACATATTCAGCTGGGCGGAATATACCAAAGTAGACCGGGCCACCGATGAAGAAGAAGATCTGGATGCGGCAGAGAAAGCGGCTGATGATCTGGATGTGATCAGCGTCGCCCAGGATCAGAAAAGCAGCGCCAAACGTTTGCGCTTTGATCTGGATCTGCCCTCAGAGGACAGTGACGATCTGCGCATAGGTGAGGGCATTTTATTGCCCGAATGGGATTACCGAAAATCTGTCCTGCGTCCGGACTACTGTCGTATTCAGCCCATGCTGGCACGCGACAGCGAAGCGACAGCCTTGCCAAAACATCTGCGCGCAACGGCCAGACGCCTGCGCAGTCAATTCGAATCGTTGATGCCGGTGCGTTACTGGCATCGAGGTGAACAGGATGGCAGCGAGATCGATCTGGATGCGTACATGATTCACGCCACGGAACGACGTCGGGGACAGGCTTCGGCTGAGCAAGGTCTGTACCGAGATTTTCGCGGCGGCATGCGGGATTTATCCTGTCTGGTGCTGGCGGATCTCTCGCTGTCCACCGATGCCTGGGTCAACAGTCATGCGCGGGTGATCGATGTGATTCGCGACAGTCTGATGCTGTTTTCCGAAGCCTTGTCGGCCACCGGCGATCAGTTTGCCATGTATGGTTTTTCTTCCCGGCGGCGCGATCATGTACGTTTTCATACCTTGAAGGAATTTGGTGAGTCGCATAACGATGTCATCCGTGGCCGGATTCAGGCCATTAAACCGGGCTTTTACACGCGCATGGGCGCCGCCATTCGCCATGCCAGCGGGATTTTAAAAAAACAGCCAAACAGTCAGAAATTGTTGTTGATACTCACCGATGGTAAACCCAACGATCTGGATCAGTACGAAGGCCGTTACGGCGTAGAAGATACACGGGTGGCATTGATTGAAGCGCGCCGCGAAGGTTTGCAACCCTTTTGCGTGACTATCGATGAAAAGGCCGGTAATTATCTGCCGCACATCTTCGGTAGCAGCAGCTATGTGGTGATTCGCAAACCCTCCGAGTTGCCACGCGAGTTCCCTCTACTCTATGCACGCCTGACAAGTTGAGCCGGGGCAGATGACTTACCGGCCAGGTACTGATGTTCGAACTAACGTTAGTGCTGTCTCATTAACGCCCTCTCCCCGATGGAGATAAGGTTGGGGGGCATAGTTTCAGACATCATCGATGACTCGATGCTTAACTCCCTCTCCCCATCGGGGAGAGGGGGGAAATGCTATAACCTTCGTTAATTTGACATGGATCAATGGCAGCATTACCGGTCTTTTCCTAAACTATAGTTAATATATATCGGCATATTATTAATTTTTAATACAGAGGGTAGGATATGGGTGTTAGTGAAAAATCCGCAATGGCTGAAAAGGCATACGAACTCGCGTTCAACTATGAGCTGGAATATGGCTGTTGTCCTCAATGCGTATTAACCACAGTGAAAGAAACCATCGGTTATGTCACCGATGACACCATCAAGGCCAGTCATGGTCTTTCCGGTGGCGGCGGCCTAACCGGCGTTGGTGCCTGCGGTGCCCTGACCGGTGGTTTGATGGCCTTGAGCTGCAAACGCGGACGTGAACGCAATGATTTTGACAAAGGAAAATACATTACCAATTTCAAACATGGACAGAAATTGGTTGAACGTTTCAAGACGGAATTTGGCGGCGTTACCTGTCAGGAATTACAGCAACAGTTTACCGGAAAAACGTTTGACCTCTGGAATGCAAAAGAATATGCCCAGTTTGATAAAGAGCGTGAACATCAATGTGCTCACGCTTCCGCTATGGTCAGCAAGTGGGTCATCGAGTTGCTCTGAATCTACCCTCCCCGCCTGAATATTTTGTTTTACCCGCCGCTTTATTTTTTCGCCGCGCTCTAAATACCAGTACACTTTTGGAAAGTTCGTTCGTCCTGAGCAAAGTCGAAGGACTCACCACGAACGTGGAAATCCGCAAGTTGCCTGGTATTTAGAACCGCTATTTAGCCGAACCGCAACCTAGCCCCCATTCATTTACAGCAGGGTTGTTTATTTAACAGTGGACATTGTGCAGCAGGGCATCTATTCTTTCTACGTATATTGGTATATCGTTAACTACTAATGCTTGTGTTTTATTACCGTTTATTAACGAGTGGTAACAACGCCACATATAGATAAATAAGACGATTAATTTGATCCAGGAAAGTAAGGAAAGTTAAATGAAACGATCAGGTAAACAGGTTTTTGCTATTTTGACTTCACTGTTAATGACTATGTTATTCAGCAATGCAGCGTGGTCGGCACAAGCACCCAAAGATTTATTTATGTTAAGCACATCATCTAAATCGATGTCCGAGGTAGTTAGTGCGGTTAAGTTTTTTGTCGATGAAGAAAACTGGGTTTATCTGGGTGATTTTAAAGTCAAAAAGGGCAAAGTGATTCTGGTCAAATTCTGCGTTAAGGCTGCAGGCAAAAAGGCCTGGAAAGCAGGGTTGAAAGTCAGCGCAATGCTGCCCTGCGGGAATATGGGTGTGTATCGGAAAAATGGTAAGACAGAAATATCATTATTAAATCCGTACTACATGAATACCTTATACCCTAATCCTAATTTGAAAGCCGCTGCCGATTTACTCATGCCGCTTTACAAAGAAATGATGGCCAGCATCGTAAACTAAAGTGGTTGTTAAGTGTCACCACTGAAACTAATAGGTGGCAGCTAACTATGTACATGTAGGTTGGTGCTCAGCACCAATCTACGAATCACACTAGGCAGAAGTTGTTTGAGTTTATCAGATTAAACATGAATCACTGGGCATTATCTGAAGATGGGCATGATACTCTCGTCCACTGGTTTCCTCACACTTGGTTTTTATATCAAGCACCTCGGGCAGAATCCCAAGAAAACAGTCCAACAGGTGTGGGTCAAAGTGTTTGCCTCTCTCTTTTTTCAATAGTTCAATAGTGTCATCCATGCTCCATGCTTTTTTATACGGCCGTTTTGATATGAGTGCGTCAAATACGTCACAGATGGCTACCAGACGACCCATGACAGGAATATCTTCTCCCGCCACACCATTCGGATAACCGCTGCCATCCCACTTCTCATGGTGTGTCAGTGCAATAGTCCGCGCAGCGTTAAGTAACTCACAATCATCACCTTCCAGAATTCTTACGCCGATGAGGGTGTGGTTTTTCATGATTTTCCATTCCTCTTCATCAAGTTTTCCTGGTTTTAGTAGAATTCGGTCGGGAATGCCTATTTTTCCAATATCATGCAGCGGGCTGGAATTTAGTATTATCGCGCATTCATTTTCACTCATACCAATG
>JAADGZ010000200.1 GCA_013152045.1 Gammaproteobacteria bacterium | reverse complement strand
CCTGCATGTACGGATTATTCAGATATAGGCCATTGAACGTTTCGTTTCATTTACATGCTGGCAGGAGTCAGATATTGGCTGGATTATTTAACTGACTTCACACGGTATGAAAACATGCACTTATCAACCCGAACAGTGATCATTGAATACTTTTCCATCACAGTGGCACGATAACTGCAGTTTAATTGCAAATCTCAGCCACGCTAAAGCCGGAGACTAGACTGTCGATGAGCAACCTACATAACACTGTCGATGCACTGATTAAACTTATTGGTGATGGTGATGAAGCCGATCGATGCTTTGCCACTAAAACTCTGGGTGTATTTAAAGATAAACGCGCCATTCCGACATTAATTTCATGTCTACGTGATGAAGATATTGATGTCTGTATCGATGCTGCCGAAGCACTCGGAAAAATTAAGGACATACAAGCTGTGCCCGCGCTACTGGAATCACTGAAGAATGATCCAGATGGTGAAGTAAAAACCATGGTCACCGAAGCACTTGGGAATATTGACTCAGGCGATGTCATAGCGCCTTTGCTGGAACTGGCCGGTGGTCAGGTCGATGATATGGAACTTGACAATGGTGATGACTGGGATGACTGGTGGGACATACAATTGAAATCAGTTAAGGCCCTCGGCATACGCCGTGAAGCCCGCGCCATACCGGTGCTTAAATCTCTTCTGGCTGATGAGGATCCACAGGCTATAGAGCCGGAAATACACAAGGCCCTGGCGCAAATTGGCGGTGAAGGTATTGAAGTATTACTGCATGTACTGCAGACAAGCCAGGAAACCAGCCGACGTCGCGCTATTACCGCATTAGGTTATTGTGATGATCCCAGAGCTCGAAAGATTATGGGGCGCGCCCTGAAAGATCATTCAGGTAGTGTCAGAGCTGCTGCGGTTGAAGCACTGGCTCGATCTAAGGCGAGCAATTACCTCGGCGCAATTCTGGTTCTCCTGAAAGACACGAATGCGGATGTTCGTCGCGCAGCTCTGGATGCAATTATAAAACTTGGTCATAGCCAAATCAGCGATGACACTATTTCACACATTAGCGCCTTAATCAGCGATGAGAACGACGAAGTACGCTTACACAGCCTCTCGTCATTAAACAACCTCATAAAAGACGGAGAAAATAACCAGCAACATATCGGTGAACAGGATCATCTCGCCATCCTGGCCAGCCTGCAACATAAATCTTTCAGCATTCAGGCCGCAGCCTGTACCTTACTGGGAACATTAAACCAACACAGTGCACTGGAAGATTTGATTAAGCTGGCCACAAATACTGAAAATCATGATATGGCCCGACGCGAAGCCATAAATGCAATAAGCAGAATTCTGCTTGATAAAAACACCAGTATCACGGAAGAAATAATCAACACTTTCAGCCAATGGATTCATGATAAGTCCCAACCAGTAAGGCTGGCAGCAATCAGTAACCTGATAAAATTACAACAAATAACGGATCAACCGTCTGAAACCGCAGCTTCGCCCATGGACCTTGTTATTGCAGCCGCCCGTGGCGAACTCGAACAAAACGAAGAAACAGATACTCATCTGCCTCAACAAGTATCGGTTACCCCGGTAAGCATAGAACAGGCTAAAAATCCACATGCGCCACAACCAGCTGTGCAGGAGATAGACTACAGTCCTGCAGAAAGTGAGCTGGACAGGCAACCTGTACAGCAATCAGCCACATCAACACTGGAAGCCCTGGCCATGGATAATGTTGAAATGACGCTGGCTGCTGAACAGAACACATCAGCCGAGGAACAGACTATGGACATGGAAGATATGGAAGAATACCGCGAATATCTCGAAATAGTGGAACAGAACAACAAGCGCGGCGAAAAAATGAAGGCGCCTAAAGTGGATACAATAACCGATGCCCGCTATTTAAGTTTACGCATGCTGGGAGAAACACCCTCGGTAGAGGGAATTGAAACCCTGATCGAAGCCATGGATGACTCTGATGCCAGAGTTCGAAATGAAAGCATTGCGGCACTGGGAAACATCGCGCAGAAAATTTCAGCCCTGAATAATCCATTTATCTATACCAGCCTTCTAAATTCCCTCGGGCGCCTGATCACCTTGATGCATAGCGACATCGAAGACAACCGCCTTGCCTGTGTAAGAACTCTTGGTGAAATGAAGCACCGCGCCGCCATCCCGGAAATAATAATTCACCTGAAAGATGAAGATTACCATGTTCGCCTGCACGCTGTGCAGGCGCTCGGAAAACTATGCCAGCTACAGATTAACCAGGGCGATAATGACCAGGAAGAACAAATGGTCATACATGACGTTTCCACCGAATCCATATTGGAACATATTTCCGACGCTCTGGATGACAAGGAACCTGGTGTGCAACTGGCAGCAATAGAATCCTTGCTAACATTACAGGACGAGAATGAGATTGATAAAATCGTCCAGATCGCCCTCGAAGATCAGGGCATGTTGACTCGTCGGATTGGAAGAATGTTAAGAAATGGAAACGCCTCCCGCAGCGGAGATGTTTTGCTGGAAAAACTGGATAACGCTCCAGATAGCGCTCACCGTAGATTTATTATCGAAATGTTGGAAGAACTATATCGGCCTGAAATATCGGCTGCATAACAACCTAAAGCAACCCTCGAAGGAGTTTCAAATGAAAAAACCCTTATTAACCACGACACTGCTATGCACTTCATTGCTTGCGGCGCCGGCCTATGCGGCAAAATACAAAACTATCGAAGTTGCAAATGGTGGCACCATCACCGGCAAAGTAACATTTAAAGGTAAAGATCCCGCGCCAGTAGTCTACCCGATCACCAAGGACAACGATGTATGTGGAAAAGGGAATCGAACAATAGATTATGTGAAAGTTAACAATGGCGCACTCACTGATGTGGTGGTCTATCTTGACAAAGTCAAACAAGGAAAGAAATTTGACCCCATCAAAGGAAAAATCAACCAGGATAAATGCACCTTTGAACCCTTTTTAAGTGTAATGACAAACGGAGAAACCATGGGTGCAAAGAACTCCGATCCGGTACTGCATAACATTCACACCTACGAAATAATTGGCCGCTCGAAAAAGACAATAGTCAATGTTAGCCAGCCTGAACAGGGCGCAGTAACAAATAAAAAAATTAAACTCAAACGCGGCGCAGCAATGAAACTGGAATGTGACGCTCATGATTTCATGCACGGCTTTATATTTGTCGCCAAAAACCCCTACTACGCCGTAGTTAATAAAGACGGAACTTTTACTATCAAAGATGTACCGCCCGGCAAATATAAAATAAAAGCCTGGCATGGCACTCTCGGTATTAAGAAAGGCAAGGTTGAAGTACCTGCCAATGGCAAGGTTACGGTGAACTTTGAATACAAGGGCAAATAACGGCATTCTCATGCATCAACCAGAAACAACAAAGCAACCTTCATGGAAACGTTTAATCAACGGCTTTGATTTAATGGTCATCGCCGGAGGACTGGTAAACCTTGTTGTAATCAGCATATTGTTTGTGAGCTGGTTGATGTATAGCTAACAAATTTAACCACATAGGCACACAGAGATTTTCCCTGTGCGCCTCCCCCCCACCTGTGGTTCAGAAAACATTCACAGAATAGAAACAGGCAAGCTATGAGCATCCAGGCAGAAAAACAGAGCACAGATAAACCAGCCCCTGATGTATGGCCTGGCTATAAATCGGTTTTGCTGGCAGTTGATTCATCGGATCATTCCAACCGTGCGACAGAAGACGCTATTGTTATTGCTGATGCATATAATTCAAAAGTTACCGCAACTCATGTTTACGCCGCAAAAATGCATGATATGCGTTTCAAACAAATGGAAGGTGGTTTACCCGAACAGTTCCGAGAAGAAGACGAACTTGAACGTCAGCGGAATGTACATGATGTACATGACGACCTGATAACTCGCGGCTTATCCATCATAACCAGCTCCTATCTAACCCAGGCGGAAAACCTGTGCCTGCAAAAGCAGATAAGCTTTCAGGGCCGCTCTCTTGAAGGCAAGAACTATCGGGAAATGACCCAGGAAGCCAACAACGGCGATTATGATTTACTGGTTATGGGCTCTCTGGGCCTGGGAGCCATTCAAAATAGCCGAATTGGCACTGTAACGGAACGCGTTACCCGCCGCTCACTGGTTGACACTTTAATCATCAAGCAACCGAACCATCCATTAAATGAAGGTCCTATCGTCTGTGCCATTGATGGTTCAAGCCGTTCTTTCGGCGGCCTCAGAACCGCGATTGAACTGGCCAAACTCTGGCAGGCGCCACTGCATGTAATTTCAGCATTCGACCCTCATTATCACTATGTCGCCTTTAACCGCATCGCCGGCGTATTATCAGAAGAAGATGCAAAAGTTTTTCGGTTTAAAGAACAGGAAGAACTGCACGAAGAAATCATCGACGATGGTCTGGCAAAAATCTATCAGGGACACCTGGATGTAGCAGAAACCATCGCAGCCGAACAAAATATCAATATCAGTTCAAAATTACTCGATGGCAAACCCCATGATGCTATCGAACGTTATCTTTCTGAAATCAAACCCAGTTTACTGGTTATTGGCAAGCTGGGCATACATGCTGATGATGAACTGGATATAGGTGGTAATGCAGAAAATTTGTTACGTAACACCGAATGCGCCATTTTATTCAGTATGCGCGAATATACACCGCGGCTGGATGTGGTGGCTGAAACCACCACATCATGGACACACCAGGCGGAAGAAAGAATGCAAACCATTCCACCTTTTGTTCAGGGTATGGCGCGCATGGCGATCTTGCGATATGCACAACAGCAGGGGCACACGGTCATCACCGCCAGTATTGTAGATGAAGCGACCAGTAATTTATGTCCTGCGGGTATGAAGGATAAATCCACCAAAGTAGAGAAACAAGCGTTCTCAAACATGCAATGGTCGACCGGAGCTGCCGCGTTATTAAATTCAGTTAACGATGAAACATTACGCGACAACACCCGCAGACGCGCCGAAAAGAAAGCCAAATTATCCAGCAGCAAAACAGTGGAAAAAGAACATGTTCTACCCTTTGTGGTTACACCTGAAATAAAACAACAGCAACAAAGCAAAAGCAAATGCCCATTCGCACAGATGGGGAAGTCACAACAAGCAAATAATATCGAGTTACCCTGGACAGATGCTGCCTTAAAACGATTAAACAAAATCCCCGTAGGAACCAGTCGGGAAATGACAAAAAAAGCGGCTGACACCATCGGCGCTCAACAGGGACTGAAACAAATTACAGATGATTTCCTCGAAAGTTTACTGGGAATTTTCAGTAAAAGCTCAGACAAAGTTACACAAACCATGCCCTGGGACAAAGATGCCCTCGCTGGGATAAACAAAGCCCCGCCCATGGTTCAGGGCATGTTAATCAAGGAAATCGAAGGCCATGCTCAACGCAAACAACTGGATTGCATTGATCTTTCTACGGTAGAGCAAGTGAAAAGCCAGTGGAACATGGGGAATAGTTTTCATCTTGATCCGAAAGATCCCAGAAATAACGGTATTTAGTAAATAACTGAACATTTATTTCACCACAGAGGTCACAGAGAGCACAGAGGTTTCTTATTGTTTGCGTTTTTCGAAAATCCATAATACACGTTTTTCTCTGTGTCCTCCGTGTCCTCTGTGGTTAAAAAATCAATTATGCGAAACGAACTATATCTATTAGCCATTAACATCACCAAACGCTGCAATCTGGCCTGCGCCCATTGTTACCAGGACGCTGAGAGCCTGAAAAATGGCGCAGACGGCGAGTTAACGGTAGATGAAGTTAATTCAATTATAGATGAGGTCGCCAGCCGCGGTACACAAACCATGGTGGTGCTAACCGGCGGGGAACCACTAGCGCGAACCGATCTGGAACAAATGATTGCGCATGGTGCGCAAAAAGGACTGGCGATGGTGATCGGCAGTAATGGCGCATTGCTTACCGAGCGCCGGGCGTTATCATTAAAAAAGGCAGGCGCTTTGGGTATTGGTATTAGTGTCGATTCACTGGATGAAAAACGGCATGATGCTTTTCGCGGTCTGCCCGGTTCATTACAAAAAACATTAACGGCTATCGAACATTGTCGTAAACATGAACTTTCATTTCAGATCCACTTCACTGCAACCAAAGATAATGCCCATGAGTTAAATGACATAATCGCCTTTGGCCGTGAAAAAGGTGCGCGTGTTTTAAATATTTTCTTCCTTATCTGTACCGGCCGCGGTGAGTCCATATCGGATATCAGCCCACAGCAATATGATGAATTATTACACCAGATCATGGATGCCCAGGAACAATATGATGACATTATCATTCGTCCCCGCTGTGCCCCCCATTTCAAACGGGTAGCGTTTGAGCGCAACCCGGAATCCTTAATGAACCGTATCTCAGGCTATGACGGTGATGGCTGTATCGCTGGAACTCATTACTGCCGCATCACCGAAAAAGGCGCCGTCACCCCCTGCCCTTATATTGCCAACGAGATCGGTAATATTCGCGAACAGTCTTTTTTAAGTATCTGGGACAACGCTGATATGTTGCAACAACTGCGCACGCCGGAGCTCAGGGGCGCCTGTGGCGAATGTGAATACCAGAAACTGTGTGGCGGATGCCGGGCACGGCCTCTGGCCATGGGTGGCACACTCATGGATGCTGATCCCTGGTGCTCCCATGTCCCACAAAGTTCGATAGTCATTCAACCCTACCAAATGGAAAACACTGTTGGCTGGACACAGGAGGCCGAACAGCGATTATCACGCATACCCGGTTTTCTGCAAGGAATGATTAAAAAACGCGCTGAGGCCTATGTACTTGAGCAGGGCGAATCACGGGTAACAGCGGAGCATTTGTCATTACTGGCGGCAAAGCGTTTTGGCGGAAAAATACCGAAGAGACCTGGTTATGTTGAATAAAATATTTTTAACGCAAAGACGCAAAGGCGCAAAGCTCGTTAAAATCCATGTAGATAACAGCATTGCACGCATAAAATATTTTGAGTGCATGCCACACGCAATACAGACAGCAAGGAATATATTTATTTTCTTTGCGTCTTTGCGTTAAAAACAGCGTTCAAGAAATGGTGTGCTGATGGATACAGACGTACTCATTATTGGCGGCGGCATTTCCGGACTGGCGACCGCCTGGTGGCTGGCCCAGGCTGGCGTGCAGGTGGAAATATGGGAAAAGTCCATGCGCCCTGGCGGCAAAATAAAGAGCACCCGTCAGGATGGTTATTTGACCGAACGAGCTGCTTCAATGATTATGAACTTCAAACCGGAAGTAGACGAACTGCTGGAAATATCGGGCCTGAACGGTGAGAAGCAGAAGCGTCAGCTTGATTCTGAGTCCAGGCGTTACTTATTACATCAGGGCCAGCTGAAACCTCTGCCTATGACCATAGGCGGCATGTTACTGACTCCTCTGTGGTCAAACAGAGCCAGGCTACGTTTACTGGCTGAAGCATTTATTCCACGCAGAACTGACAGCAATGAAACGGTAGCCAGTTTTATAAAACGGCGTCTGGGGGCGGAGTTTCTTGATAAAGCCATGGATCCATTTATTGCCGGCACGCTGGCATCCGACCCGAGCCAGGCCAATGCCATGAGCGTGCTACCCAGGTTAAAGGCGCTGGAAAATCAGTATGGCAGTATCACTGCCGGAGTCATGGTTAATAAAATATTGCGCCGTCGCACTGCCCGTACAACAGAAATATTCTCTTTTGACGGTGGCATAAACACCATGGTTAAAAAACTTGTGGATTGTGATGGAGTTAAATTCAGGGGCTGTATGGACGTAACGCAGATCAGAGCCTGCAAACAGGGCTGGCAAGTGTCTGCCAATAGCCTGAATGGCGAAACCAGCAAAACCTGTCGTCAGATCATAGTAACCACGCCGGCCGCAGCCAGCGCCCGTCTGTTACGCCGCACATCGACTGAAATCAGCAATATACTCGACAGCATTGAATATGCGCCCCTGTCGGTGGTGCACCTTGGCTTTGACCGGCAGCAAGTTCCACATCGGCTCGATAGCACCGGTTTTCTGGTACCGGGGCAGGAAAAAAGAAATATCACCGGAAACCTGTGGATGAGCTCCCTGTTTTCCAACCGGGCGCCGCAATCAAAAGTACTGCTCACGTCCTATCTGGGAGGTGCGAGGCAGGCCAGGCTCAGCCAGTTGTCGGACGACAGGAGTATTGATTGTGTGCTGGCCGATCTGCAGTCCATCCTGAACATCAGGGGGCTTCCCGAAATGGCCCGTATAGATCGACATCAACAGGCCCTGCCACTCTATCACGGCAATTACCAGCAGCGCATGCAGAACCTGGACTCAGAACTGTGCAAACATAAGGGCCTGAATCTGGTAGCTAATTACAGGGGCGGGGTATCGGTCAGAGACCGGATCGCCTGCGCCAGACAAATGGCCAACAGTATTATCCACGAGCTTCAGCATTCAGATAATACCGCCATTAGCCTGCCTCCCGTCCTACCTGCCCATATCACAGCCACGGGGCCAGCATGCCTGAAACAATAAACCCAGCGTCGCTAAAATCAGAATTCAAACCGGTACGGCTGGTGTTATTTGTGTGTATACTTATTTTTGCATTATCCCGCTGGATTTCATGGTACAGCGAGGAAGTTTCTATGCCGCGCTATTGCGAAAATCCCGGTCAAGCACTCAGCTATTTGCAAAAAGTGATCAACAATGAACAACCCGCCGGCAATGAGCCTCGCAAACCTTATCTTATTGCTGCTAAAATTCTGTACATCATTCCGCAACAGTCAAATGAAGAAACTGAAGCCTATCTTAACCGGGTACACAATCAGTTAATCCAGACCTGTAATTAAATGAACAAGGCCCTCCCCCATCATTTTAACTTCCTTGCACAGTTTCTGGTATTTGCCTTACCGCTGGTCATTATACTGCTGATTGTTCTGATTATTCATTATCAAATCCAGGTAAACATCCAGCACCAGACACATCAAAAAAATGATGAAACCAATATAGCGCTACTGGAAAGAAGCGCCAATAACGTTCTTGGCGGCATTATCTCTGATTTGATGTTTCTTGCAGAGCACAATCAGGTTAGCGGTATCTTTGACAAAATAGACGACAACTCAAGAAAACTTCTTATCGATGAATTTGTTTCATTTGCAAAGAATAAAACTGTCTATGATCAAATACGTTACATCGACACTAATGGGCGGGAAGTTGTCCGGGTCAATTTTAACGGCGGCATCCCCATTTCGGTACCCAACGAATTATTGCAGGAAAAAAAGGAACGTTATTATTTTTCTGAAACGCTAAAGCTGGGTAAAGGTGAAATTTACTGGTCTCCCTTTGATCTGAATGTTGAGAATAACCTTATAGAAAAACCGATCAAGCCAACCATCAGGATCGGCACCCCGGTTTTCAACCGCGAGGGAATAAAAACCGGCATTGTCTTGCTCAACTATTACGGCAACGCTCTTATTAATGAACTCATAAATGCAGGCACCAATCTCAGCGGTGACCTTATGTTGCTAAACAAGGATGGTTTCTGGTTAATCAGCCCGGACAAGAAGGATGAATGGGGCTTTATGTTGAATAAAAAAAGGTCATTTGCCAGCCGCTATCCGCAAGAATGGAAAATAATAAACCAGTCTGACCAGGGTCAATTCTATTCCGATAATGGCCTGTTTACCTTCATAACCACTTACCCACAAACGCAACAGGAAAATATATCTTCCCGGGTTAATTCCGAGCTCGACAATTCCGATCGGATTTACTGGAAAATACTCTCAAGAACCCCCCCCGCCACCCTGGATATTTCCCGTAATGAATTTCTGAACGAACATTTTATACCTTACGGTATTATTTTTGCACTGGCGCTGGCAGGTTCGCTATTTGCCGCACGCTTATGGATAAAACACAAGCAATCTGAGGCACAAACAGAATATGAAAGGGGTTTCAGAACTATTCTGGAAGATGTCAAACTGGTCGCAGTCAGTATCACCACAGACGGAAGAATTGTTTTCTGTAATAAATATTTACTCCAGCTAACCGGCTGGAGCTATGATGATGTTATCGGAAAAAACTGGTTTACATTATTCATCCCTGAACACCACCGCAAACACTGCAAACAAACGATTAAAACCGCCGTTCGCTTATCTAGCGGCGCTAATATTGACGAAGGCCCGATTATTACCCGTGATGGCACAAAAAAATTAATTGTGTGGAACGCCACCCTGTCATTTGATGTTAATGATGATGTCTCGATCATCACCCTGCTCGGCGCTGATATTACTGAACAACGCACCAACGAACAGCAATTGCTTAAACTCAGCCGAGCTGTTGAGCAAAGCCCAAGCACGGTTATGATTACAGACATGCAGGGGAATATAGAATATACAAACCCCAAATTCACCCAGCTTACCGGCTATAGTGTGGATGATGTGATTGGCAAAAGACCCAATATACTTAAATCCGGCGATACATCTACAGAAGAATACAACAATCTCTGGAAAACCATTTCTTCAGGCGGCGAATGGCGAGGGGAATTTCACAACCGTAAAAAATCTGGTGAACTCTACTGGGAATCTGCCCGAATCTCCGCCATCAGAAATGCCGAGGGTGAAATCACCAACTTCCTCGCCGTTAAAGAAGATATTACAGAGCGGAAACTGTTGCAGGATGAAATTGACAAGCGCAACAGAGAAATACAGAAAAACAAGGAACTAACTGCTGTTGGACGGATGGCCAATATGATTGCCCATGATTTGCGCAACCCCCTCTCCTCTATCAAAATGGGCATGCAGATACTGGAAAAATCCGCACAGGACTATCTCGGCGCAGAAGAAAATGAACTGATAAAAATTGGCCGTGAACAGGTCAAATATATGGAATCAATACTCGCAGACATGATGAGTTATTCACGACCCGACAGCCTGAATCTTGAATGGCTCAGTCCTGACAAACTCGTAGAGCTTGCCATTATCAATCTGGGCAAGTCACTGGAAGAACTGAAGATTGATGTAAAAACCCATTATCACCCCGGCCTTCCGACTATTCACGGCGACAGTGTACGTCTAAGGCAGGCCCTGTCCAACCTGATACTGAATGCCGCCCAGGCAACAGAGAACAATGCTGACAAACACAGGGTGAGTATTGAAGTACAATTTCAACTAACCGACAAAGGACCGGGGATTCTCATCGAAATAATTGATAATGGCCCCGGTATCGATAGTAAAACCCTGGATCATTTATTTGAACCCTTTGTCACTACCCGCGCCAAGGGTACTGGACTGGGGCTGGCTATAATCAAGCGTATTATTGATCAACATCATGGTGAAATACGCCTGCAGCCGGTGTCAGGAGGAAATGGCACCAAAGCCAGTCTGATACTGCCTGTCGGCCCGGTTATTCAGGAAGAAAATATAAAAGAGACAATCGTATGACGCAGATTCTGGTTATAGATGATGATATCGCCAGTTGTCGGATGCTCGAAATGCATTTTGGCAGGCAGGATTATAAAGTACACCTCGCGCATAGTGTCGAAGAAGGACTCGCGTTAGGAAACAACATTTCCCCCGATGTGATTATTCTTGATATTCGCATGCCAGGGCAGAGTGGACTCGAAGGTCTGCCACAGTTCAAGCAGCTTTACAAAAACAGCCGGGTTATCATGATAACGGCTTTTCACGACATGGAAACCACCATCCAGGCCATGCAAAATGGCGCTGATGACTACATTCATAAACCTATTGATATTGATGAACTGGATGAAGCCGTTACCCGAGCGCTGGTGCGCAATTCAAATATCGATAATGAAATGGACATGTCATCTGCTGAACTCGGCATAACATCATCTAATACCATGGTTGGCCACAGCAAGGCCATGCGTGAAATTTACAAAACTATCGGTCTGGTTGCCGATAGCCCGGCAACAGTCCTGATTACCGGAGAAAGCGGGACCGGCAAGGAACTGGTAGCCCGCGCTATACATAATGCCAGCCATAATCCAGACGGCCCGTTTGTCGCCATCAACTGTGCCGCACTGGTCGAAACCCTGCTTGAATCAGATATGTTTGGCCATGAAAAAGGCGCCTTTACCGGCGCAGTCACCCGACAACCGGGTAAATTCGCCATGGCCAATGACGGTACTATCTTCCTGGATGAAATCGGTGAATTATCCGCTACTATGCAGGCCAAATTGTTGCGCGTATTACAGGAAAAAGAATTCCTGCCCGTAGGCGCAAAGCTTCCGTTAAAAACCAATGCCCGAGTCATCGCCGCCACCAATGTCGATCTTGGCGCAGCAGTAGAAGACGGCGTATTTCGCGAAGACCTGTTTTATCGACTACAGGTTATCAATATTCATATACCGCCATTACGAGAACGCGCTGAGGATATACCAAGTCTGGTACAGACACTATTGTCTCGTGTTAACAAGGAAATGAACAGCAATGTTCATCGATTGTCGATTGATGTACTGGGGTTAATTCAGAACTACAGTTGGCCCGGCAATGTACGTGAACTGGAAAACACCCTGATGAAAATCGTAGCCCTGTGCCCCGATGAAGTGATCACCGTCGATTTGCTGCCCAAAAAGATCAGAGATCTGGCGTTACAAAATAGCAACACCAGTGAAGCCAGCTCATTAAAAGATCCGCTGGAGCTCAGCTTACAGGACGTAGAAAAAGAACACGTTCTCCGGATTCTCAAGGCCACCAACTGGCACAAAGGCAAAACCTGTGAAATTCTCGGCGTCTCCCGCCCCCGCTTACGCAGGTTGATCAGTCAATATCATCTTGATCCCGACAGTCAATATATTGAACAGGATGACTGACAGAGCAAAAGCTAAATCTATAAACAAATATTAAGGAAGCTAATTAATTCGTCATTCCGGACACAGCGAAGCGGAGATCCGGAATCCATGTGTTACGTACCAATGCTTACTGGATTCCGGCCTTCGCCGGAATGACAATATCGTAATTAATCAGAAGTTCCTTAAGAATTAACCCGTGAATCAGACATGAATAAAAAAAGGCTGCATTTCTGCAACCCTTTTTGATATGGCGCGTCCCCAAGGGGATTCGACCTTATCCCCCAACTTCGAGTAGCCTCGAAAGTTTCTATTTATCAATAGAATACAACAGCTTAACAATACCCCTCGATATGCAGCTGGCTCGCTCCTTGCCACTTAGTAATATCTGTATTAATATTTAATACACTAGCCACGAGGATGCACCGATGCCACGAAACACCTCCGTCACACTTGGCGAGCACTTTGATCAGTTCGTCGCTGAAATTCTACAGCAAGGCCGCTTCCAGTCAGTTAGTGAGGTTGTTCGTGCTGGCCTGCGCAAGCTCGAAGCC
>JAADGZ010000175.1 GCA_013152045.1 Gammaproteobacteria bacterium | reverse complement strand
ATCGTCCGGTTTGGAGCCTTCCGCGCCGGTGCGCGACAGCATATCAATGACCACGCCCGGTTCCCAGGCAGTGGATACCAGTTGCGATTTAGCTTCAGCCGGATTATTCGCAGCCTTGATCAGGCTAATGATGGGATCGATATTAGCCAGCGCAATCGCCAGACCTTCACGGACATGGGCCTTTTCCCGCGCCTTGCGCAGATCGAAAATCGTGCGCCGGGTAACCACTTCACGGCGGTGACGAACAAAGGCTTCCAGAATCTGTTTGATATTCAGCAGTCGCGGCTGACCATCGACCAGGGCCACCATATTGATGCCGAAGACACTCTGCATCTGGGTCTGCTTGTAGAGATTGTTGAGCAATACGTCAGGCATTTCACTGCGCCGCAGTTCGATTACCATGCGCATGCCGTCCTTATCCGACTCGTCGCGCAGTTCGGATATACCCTCGATTTTTTTCTCTTTAACCAGCTCGGCAATACGTTCGACCAGGCGCGCCTTGTTGACCTGGTAAGGCAGTTCAGTCACCACCAACCGTTCGCGTCCATTGCCGAATTCTTCAACATGGGTACGCGCTCGCACATAGATGCGGCCACGGCCACCCGCATAGGCTTCAGCGATGCCGCGAGCACCGTTAATAATCCCTGCCGTCGGAAAGTCCGGTCCGGGAACGTGCTCCATCAATTCCTGGATCGTAGTTTGCGGATTTTCAATCAGTGCCAGACAGGCATTAATAATCTCATTGAGATTGTGCGGCGGAATATTGGTGGCCATGCCCACGGCAATACCGGCGGAACCGTTAATGAGCAAATTGGGCAGACGCGCCGGCAGCACCTCGGGTTCATGTTCCGATTCGTCATAGTTGGGAACAAAGTCCACGGTTTCCCGATCCAGATCCGCCAGCAATTCATGCGCGATCTTCGCCATGCGCACTTCGGTATAACGCATGGCTGCCGGAGAGTCGCCATCGACCGAGCCGAAGTTACCTTGGCCGTCCACCAGCATGTAACGCAGGGAAAAAGGTTGGGCCATCCGCACGATGGTGTCATAGACCGCCGTATCGCCATGCGGGTGATATTTACCAATAACGTCACCGACTACGCGGGCGGATTTTTTGTAGGCCTTGTTCCAATCGTTGCCCAGTTCGCGCATGGCATAAAGCACTCGCCGATGCACGGGTTTGAGTCCGTCACGCACATCCGGCAGGGCGCGTCCTACGATCACGCTCATAGCGTAATCCAGATAGGACTGCTTCATTTCCTCTTCGATATTGATGGGGATAATTTCTTTGGCGAATTCGGTCATAGGTTCCTAAATGTGCGCGCTGCTTGTTATTGTGATCCACTTTTGAGCGGATTAAAGGAACTATACTAACACAGCACCACCACCTACTGCATTAAAGAGATCCGCCGTGAGAACGCGTTTACGGCGTTTTAAACAGGGAGTCAGGGCAATCAATCAGGCATTTTTCATCATGGCCAGAATTTTTTTCGCATCGGGTTTCTCTACCACGCCCCGCTCGGTCACGATGGCGTCTACCAGTGCTGCCGGGGTCACGTCGAAGACCGGATTCCAGGCGCTGGCACCGGCGGCGGCCACGTTTTTATCGCCGCATTTGAGCAGCTCATCAGCATTGCGGGTTTCGATGGGAATAGCCGCACCGTCCGCGACATTCATGTCGACGGTGGAGGTGGGCGCGGCAACCATGAACTTTACCCCGTGATAACGGGCCGAAACGGCCAATTGGTAGGTACCAATCTTGTTCGCGACATCGCCATTGGCGGCAATCCTATCCGAGCCGACCACGATCCATTGCACCTTGCCCTGCTGCATCAACCAGGAAGCCGCACCCTCGGCAATCAGAGTTACTGGAATACCATCCTGCAACAGTTCCCAGGCGGTCAGGCGTGCGCCCTGCAACCAAGGACGGGTCTCATCGGCAAATACCTGCTCGACCTTGCCCGCCGCCACTGCGCTGCGAATCACGCCTAATGCAGTGCCATAACCGCCGGTCGCCAGTGCGCCGGCATTACAATGGGTCAATATATTACTGCCTGCACCGATAAGATCGGCACCCAGCTCACCCATACGCATATTGGCGGCAATATCCTCTTGGTGAATATTTTGAGCTTCCGTTAACAGACGCTCAACCGGATCGCCATCGATCCCATCAAAGCAGCCCTGCATGCGTTCAATCGCCCAGAATAAATTGATAGCGGTAGGCCGGGCGGCCGCCAGCTGAGTCAGATCCTCGCGGATACTCTCTCGCCAGCCAGTCGGATTTTCAGCATAGCGCTGACGCGCGGCAAGCACCACGCCAAAGGCGGCAGTAATACCAATAGCCGGTGCGCCACGCACCACCATGTCACGAATCGCATCGGCCACCATCGTTACCTTGTCGTAACTGATTTCGCTCGACTCGGCAGGCAACAAACGTTGATCCAGCAATTTAAGGCTATCTTCATGCCAACGAATGGGGCGAACTGTATCCATTTTATTCATAGTTGTATTTTTTCATAGTTATGTTTAAGAACGAGGAAAAGCATCTTTAAATTTAAATGTTATTAGCATTTTAAGGTATATTCACGTTTAATGAAAACAATTGAAAATAACCGTGAAAGCACAACTGTTCACCTGGCTACTGGCAACTAATTCCCCGATACTTTTATGCAAATAGATATGTTAATCAGCGCAAGCTGGATCATTCCCATCGAACCTGAAAACACCGTTCTCGAAGATCACGCCATCGCGGTTAACGATGGCCATATCGTGGCCATTCTGCCCGCCGCCGAGGCCGAAATACAATTCCAGGCGGAAGTCCATATCCGCCGACAGCAGCATGTGCTCATGCCTGGCTTTATTAACAGCCACGGCCATGCTGCCATGAGTTTGATGCGCGGGCTGGCCGATGATTTACCGCTGATGGACTGGCTCAATAATCATATCTGGCCGGCAGAAAATAAATGGATTAGCCCTGAATTCGTCCACCACGGCAGTCTGCTGGCCTGTGCTGAAATGATTAAAAGCGGCACCACCTGCTTCAACGATATGTACTTCTTTCCCGAGGAAACCGCACGCGCAGCAGAACATGCCGGTATGCGTGCCGTGGTCGGTCTGATCGTGCTCGACTTTCCCACCGCCTGGGCACAGAATGCCGATGAATATCTGCAAAAAGGCATCAGCTTACACGACCAGCTCAATGGCAACAGCCTGATCAGCACCGCCTTTGCCCCCCACGCGCCTTACACCGTATCGGACGATCCCCTGAGTCGCATCGCCACCTATGCCGAAGAACTGGATATTCCCATCCACATCCATCTGCATGAAACCGCCTTTGAAGTACAGGAATCAGTGGAAAAACTTGGCCTGCGGCCTATCGAACGCTTGCAAAAACTGGAGCTGCTCAGCCCCCGACTGATCGCCGTACACATGACCCAGCTTGAAAAAGAAGAAATCGGGCTGCTCGCCGATACCGGCGTGCATGTCGTCCACTGTCCAGAATCCAATCTCAAATTGGCCAGCGGTTTTTGTCCGGTACAGGCGCTGATCGAAGCCGGCGTCAATGTGGCGCTGGGAACCGATGGTGCCGCCAGCAATAATGATCTGGATATGCTCGGCGAACTGCGTACAGCCGCCCTGCTGGCCAAGGCCGTGTCAGGCAACGCCAGCGCCGTACCCGCCTTGCAGGCGCTGCAAATGGCCACCCTTAACGGCGCGCGCGCGCTGGGGCTGGAAGCCGAAACCGGATCGCTTAAAACGGGCAAGGCCGCCGATATCATTGCTATGGATTTAAGCGGCGTGGATACCCAACCGGTCTATCACCCGGCATCACAGATAGCCTATGCCGCCGGTCGTCACTCTATCCGCGACGTCTGGGTAGCCGGTAAACAACTGCTCAGAGACGGGCAACTGACAAGCTTGAATCCAGCTGCCATACTTGAACATGCGCAAGGCTGGAAAGCAAAACTGGCGGAATAATTCTTGATGGGTTTCACTTCGTTCTACCCATCCTACAATCAAGTCAAAAATGTGTCGGATGGGTAGAACGAAGTACGAAGTCCAGTAGGGAAACCCATCTGCTACCGGGGAAAACCAATGTGGGACTTACACCATTTACAAAAAGCCCACAGCGGCTATTTCAAACACCTGTTTATCGCGATGTGGTTTAACCTGCTGGGACTGGCTATGCTGATAACCGGTATCATCCATGCTCTGATCCCCTGGCTGTTTCCATTCACACCTTACTTGCTGGCGAAAAAAATCACCCGCGGAACAGAACAATATTTTATTCAGGATGATTAACAACTGGCAAACCCTGCTCAGGCAGGGTTTTGAGCTACAAAGTTCCGGTACCACCGATAACGCCAAAATTCTTTTCCAGACCCCGGAAAAACTGGCAGCAGCTAATACCGTTGCGCTGGAATCACAAGGCATCACCCGCCACAGCCGGGTGCTCACCGTCTGCAGCATGAATCATGCGGGCGGCATGTTGGCGCAAACCCTGCCCGCTCTCAGTATCGGAGCCTATGTGGATATCCAGGCTTTCAACGCCTACCGCTTCTGGCAGGACGTACGGGGATTCACGCATACTCATCTAACCCCCACTCATTGTCGTATGCTAATGAATACCCGGACATTTGCCGAGGTCGATCTAAACGGCCTGTTCATTACCTGCGGCAGTAACATTGTTGAATTTGATATCGTCGAAGCTTTTGTCCGCCGCGGCGCAACCTTCATGTGTAACTGGGGCATGACCGAGATTGGCCCCATTGCTATTAATACGATTTTTGATTCTCTCGACAAACTTGATCACTATCGGCAACAGGCACCTGATGCCGGTACGCTGATGGGCGACCGTTACTATTGTGATTATAAAATTGAACATGGCTGTCTGCATGTAAAGGGGGCTATCTGCATCTATGCCGACTGGTTTAACACCCAGGATCGCGTTGTTATTAATAATGAGGGGACGATGTACTATCTGGGCCGCGCATCGGCAGATGGCTGTTTATAAAAAAAACCGGGACACAAAAAAGGGCAGGTAAAACCCGCCCTTTTCGTATCATCCTGAAAACAGGCGACCAGGAATTATTTCTTCTTGGCTTCGCGTTCCAGAGTTTCCTTGATAACTTCTTCAGCCACGTTTTTCGGACAGGGCATGTAGTGCAGGAATTCCATCGAGAACTGGCCACGACCGGAGGTCATAGTACGCAGATCGCCAATATAGCCAAACATTTCGCTCAGCGGACATTCTGCCTTGATGCGAACACCCGTGGCACCGGGTTCCTGTGACCTGATCATGCCACGACGGCGATTCAAATCGCCAATCACGTCACCGACATGATCTTCCGGCGTAAACACATCCACCTTCATGATCGGTTCCATCAATTGGGGACCCGCCTTGGGCATCGTTTGACGGTAGGCCGCGCGAGCAGCCAGTTCATACGCCACAGCCGAGGAATCAACCGGGTGATAACCACCATCCGTCAGGGTGACCCTGAAATCCAGGGTCGGGAAACCTGCCAGCACACCACGTTCCATACTGTTTGCGAAACCCTTCTGCACCGCAGGCCAGAATTCGCGAGGCACGTTACCGCCGGTCACCTTGGACTCGAATTCGAAGCCGCTACCCGGCTCGATGACGTAATCAATTTTGGCGAACTGACCGGAACCACCTGTCTGTTTCTTATGGGTATAGCTATCTTCAACCCGCTGGGTAATGGTTTCGCGGTAAGCCACCTGAGGTTTACCCACTTCCACTTCCACGCCATGAGTTCGCTTGAGAATATCGACTTTGATATCCAGATGCAGCTCGCCCATACCCTTGAGAATGGTTTCACCGCTGTCTTCATCGGTTTCAACATGGAAAGAAGGATCTTCCTGAATCATCTTGCCCAATGCTACGCCCATTTTTTCAGAAGCAGCTTTGTCTTTTGGCGAGATGGCAATGGAGATAACCGGAGCGGGGAAGACCATCGGTTCCAGTGTCGCCGGCTGTTTGGGATCACAGAGAGTATGACCGGTCTGCACATTTTTCATGCCCAGCACGGCAACAATGTCACCGGCCTGCGCACTGCTCAATTCCTCACGCGAATCGGCATGCATTTCCACAATACGGCCAATACGCTCGGTCTTGCCGGTGTAGGTGTTAAGCACGTTGGTGCCCTTTTCAATCTTGCCGGAATAGATACGAATAAAGGTGAGGGCGCCAAAACGATCATCCATAATTTTGAAGGCCAGAGCGCGCAATGGCCGCTCCGGATCAACAATAGCAAATTCACCCGTTTCATTACCTTCCAGATCCACTTCCGGTTGCGGTTTGACTTCCATCGGGTTAGGCAGAAAATCTACCACTGCATTCAGCACCGGTTGGATGCCCTTATTCTTGAAGGCCGAACCGCAATAAGTGGGGAAGAAATCCAGCGCAATGGTACCCTTGCGAACACAGAACTTGAGCTCGTCAATGGATGGTTCGTTACCTTCCAGATATTGCTCCATCAGGTCGTCATCCTGCTCAACCGCCGTTTCGATCAGTTTTTCACGCCATTCCTCAACCTTGTCCTTCATATCGGCCGGCACGTCTTCCAGTTTGTAATTGGTGGGATCACCAGAATCATCCCAAATCCAGGCCTTACGGGTGAGCAGGTCAACCACACCACAAAATTCATCTTCGATGCCGATAGGCAGCACCATCACCAGCGGGTTCGCACCCAGCACTTCTTCTACCTGTTTAACCACGCGGTAAAAATCGGCACCGATACGATCAAGCTTGTTAACCAGAATAACACGCGCGACTTCGGATTCGTTGGCATAACGCCAGTTGGTTTCAGACTGGGGTTCAACGCCGCCGGAACCACAGAACACGCCGATGCCGCCGTCCAGCACTTTCAGCGAACGATAAACTTCAATCGTAAAGTCAACGTGTCCGGGGGTATCAATAATGTTCAGACGATGGTTGTCCCAAACACAGGAGGTCGCTGCAGACTGAATAGTAATGCCGCGCTCCTGCTCCTGGTCCATGAAATCCGTGGTGGCCTCGCCATCATGCACTTCACCTGTCTTATGAATTTTACCGGTCAGTTTGAGAATACGTTCCGTGGTGGTGGTTTTTCCCGCATCCACATGGGCAAAAATGCCTATATTTCTGTAGTTTGCTAATTCAGTCATGTTCCCGCTACTCGCATAAAAAATGTTGGTTAATCATTGGTTTACTGGCCCGTTCTCAACTACAACCGGCATATATTCGGATCGCCCGCACGTCGGGATGGTCTCTCGACGGCGGCGCATTATAGCCCAAACTTCTAATAAATGTATGATATTGATGTTTCTTGCGAGATATTTACGCAAAAGAAGAATTTAATCAGCCAAGCAGGCTATCAAAACAAAAGCGTAAAGATGGGGCAAATGTCACCCCATCGTTACAGATATTTGTGAGTCTAGCTAGTTTATTACTTTGTCTCACGCTTGCTGGGCACCAATTCGCGCGCGGCCCAGGCAGCAAAATCATCTCGGGTGCAACTATCCGAGCTATGCAGACCATGACCTTCGACCACCTGGTAGATCACCATATCCTTGCTGGGATCATCGGATATCGCTTCGTTAATAACCTTACGCACCGACCATTCTGTGCCATGTTTGCCGTTGGTATAATACGCGCCCACGCGGATCTGGGTACCCACCAGTCGCTGCTTGTCAGCATGCTCCAGGGTCAGGGCAAACAGACGCTGAATGTCTTCACTGGTCATATCCACCACCAAATCCATGTCCGTCAAAGCCTGTTGAATATATTTTTTATCCACCAAATGCTCCACATTGACGGGCTTTGTCTGAGGATGCTCACTGAAGCGCATCATGCTAACCGGATAACGACGCCAGGGAAACAGGTTATTGAATACAAAGGCAACCGTAAAAATAATGACAGAGTTCAACAAAATAGGCGACAACATATAGCCAAATCCAATCGCATGCAGGCTAGGACCACCGATAACCGCTGCTAGTGCCGTAGCACCACCGGGAGGATGAATACAGCGGGCAATGTGCATGGCGCCAATAGCCAGTCCTACGGCCAGACCTGCCGCCAGGTACGGATGCTCATGAGGCACCAGCTTATAACAGGCCACGCCCACCAGAGCAGAAATTAGATGGCCACCGAACAGCGCCCAGGGCTGGGACAGCTTGCCATGAGGTACGGCAAACAGTAACACCGCCGACGCGCCCATCGACGGCACGATAAGTGTGGCCCCAGCAGCACCGGTAACTTTATTAGTTACCAGGGCAATCAAAAAAATGGACAACACGCCACCAATGGTGGATGCCAGCTTTTCAGCATGACTGACGCTATCAACTTCGAAGCCCCAGAATTTTTTTATTTTTTGCAGTACAGATAACTCAGCGTTTGCAATCATACTTTCCCCTTTGTTTTTATGCGGTTATTAAGACCACAATATTGCAATGTTAATTAATTCTTACCATTCTACTGAGTTTATAATGATCCAGCGTCAATATCTCTAACCCAGATGAACGAGGCACTTTGTTTTAGCCCCCCCCTTGATGGATATAAATCACTTTGTGAAATAACTTTTTCAGCCAAAACATAAATTATTATTTCTTTATTTTTAAGCTACGACACCGTCAAATGGCTGACAGTTTTAACATTTCACGGTAAGCTAGCCGCCCATGAACAGTCAAACTCTGAATATCGATCCGCAGGAAATTGCTAAATTCGAAGAACTGGCTTCACGCTGGTGGGATCCGCAAAGCGAATTCAAACCCCTGCATGACATCAATCCCCTGCGTCTGGATTTTATCGACCAGCGCGCGGCGCTGTCCGGCAAGAGCGTGGTCGACGTAGGCTGCGGCGGCGGCATTCTATCCGAAAGCATGGCCCAGCGGGGCGCCACGGTTACCGGCATTGACATGGGCGAAGCCCCGCTTAGCGTTGCTCGACTGCACCAGTTGGAATCCGGCGTCAAAGTTGATTACCGGCAGATCACGGCAGAGGAACTCGCGCTAGAGAAACCGCAGGCTTATGATGTCGTGACCTGTCTGGAAATGCTCGAACATGTGCCCGATCCGGCTTCAGTCATTCGCGCCTGCGCCGATCTAGTCAAACCTGATGGCCATGTTTTTTTCTCCACCATCAACCGAAATCCCAAGGCCTATATGTTCGCCATCGTCGGCGCGGAATATCTGCTGAAACTGCTGCCCAAAGGCACGCATGATTACAGCAAGTTCATTAAACCCTCTGAAATGGAAAGCTGGATCCGACAGGCCGATCTGAGCTTGCAGGAAATCACCGGCATGAGCTACAACCCCCTGAGCCGAAGTTACTCGCTGGGCTATGATGTCAGTGTGAATTATCTCATGTATTGCCAGAAATAATTATGGCGATTAATGGTAAATGATGGGTTTCGCTTTGCTCTACCCATCCTACTCCTTGTGCCTTCTTGTAGGATGAGTAGAGCGAAGCACGAAGTCCAGAGGGGAAAC
>JAADGZ010000099.1 GCA_013152045.1 Gammaproteobacteria bacterium | reverse complement strand
AAAACTGCCGATAAAGACAGCGGCAAAAAAGTAGCCATTATTGGTGGTGGACCTGCTGGTTTGGCAGCCGCTTATCAACTGCGTCGCATTGGTCATGCCTGTACAGTATTCGACAATCATTCCACCCTGGGTGGCATGATGAAATACGGCATTCCTGGTTATCGTATGCCGCGTAATGTTCTGGACGGCGAAATTGAACGCATCACCAGCATGGGCGTAGAAATCAAACTCAACACCTGGGTTGGAAAAGATGTCACGGTTGCACAGCTAGAAAAAGATTATGACGCTATTCTCTGGGCCATTGGTGCACAGGCCGGACGTCAGATCCCGGTTCCAGGTGCCGATAAGGCCGCCAATGTTGTCATCGGTATTGATTTTCTGGAAGCCTTTAATAAAGACAGCCTCAAGATCGTACCTAAAAAGACTATCGTAATCGGTGGTGGTGATACCTCGATCGACGTGGCATCCGTTGCACGCCGTCTCGGCCACATTGCTGAAGTAGCTGAAAAAAGTCCGGTTGAAGATGTCATTACGGGTGCAGCAACGCAGGATCTACCGGCTTCTGCAAAACCTGAAGCCGCAGACGTCATGCTGTTGTCACGCTCCAGCATTGAAAATATGCCAGCCGCACAGCATGAAATTGATGATGCTATCCGCGAAGGTATTGAAATTGTCGGTTGCGTAAGCCCGATTGAAGTTATCCTTGATGATAATGGCCGTGGTAGTGCTTTGCGCGTAGTCAAACTTGAAGATGATGGCAAGACTCCGATCGAAGGTAGTGAGTACGATATCAGTTTTGATCTGCTGGTAGCTGCCATTGGTCAAGGTGGAAAGCTGGATGGCTTTGAAGACATGGGTAATGATCGTGGTTCGATTGATGCCGATGCAAACTATCAAGTTCCAGGTAAAGAAGGTCACTTTATTGCAGGTGACATCGTTCGACCTCACCTGCTGACAACTGCGATTGGACAAGCCTCCATTGCTGTTGAAAGTATTGATCACTACCTGAAACATGAAAACATTGGTAAGCGTCCAAAGGTTGACAAGCATCACTTTAGTCTCCTGCAGAAACTGCATGAAGCTGGTCTGGATCCGGAAAGCTATAACCATGATAGTGTTTGGGGTACTTTTGAAGATAATTTTGCCGTGCATAACTTTGATGATCGTTCTGCGCATGAAATTATTTTGGCTGATAAATTGTTTCTTGGACATTTTGAATACACTCCGCGTCATATACGTAGTGAAGATGTGCCCGATGCCAATAAAGTACTAGGGCATTTTCATGAACGTATGAAAGGCCTGAGTGATGACGATGCCATCGCTGAAGCCGATCGTTGCATGAGCTGTGGCATGTGCTTTGAGTGTGACAACTGTGTTATTTATTGTCCACAGGATGCCGTTTATCGTGTGCCCAAAGCTGAAAAAACTATGGGTCGTTATGTTGCAACCGATTATACAAAATGTATTGGTTGTCACATCTGTGCTGATGTATGCCCGACCGGTTACATCGACATGGCAATGGGTGAATAATCAACCTGGGGGCTGAACAGTGTCAGTTGGACTACACAAAAAAAAGCTAAAGTTGTTACTGGCAGGGTTAATTTTAACCCTGCCCCTTAGTCTGTTTGCTGAAGGCAATCTACCTATAGTGCCAAAAGCAAAGGCTAAGGCAACGGCAGAATATGGTTGCGTCAATCCAGTTGCCGATATGCGTAAAAACCATATGGAATACCTTCTGCATCAACGTGATCAAACCATGCATAAAGGTATTCGAACCAAAAAATACAGTTTGGCTAAATGTATCGAGTGTCATGTGACGCCTGATAAAAATGGCAAGTATGCAGAATATGGCGATGATGATTTTTTCTGTAGCAGTTGCCATAATTATGCGGCTGTATCGATTGACTGTTTCCAATGTCATAATGATAAGCCACAAAGTGCTTACTCATCATTAAGCTCAAATAAACAGTCCCTGCCAGAAGGTCATGAAAAATTTGCTTCGAATGACACCTTGCCATCTGGAGATGCCGAATAATGTCCAATACAGAATCGTCAAAAAATACCGAATTAACACGACGTAAGTTTCTAGGCACCGCTGCGGCAAGTGCCGGTTTGGCTATTGCCCCCGGGGTACTTTTGTTTCGGGTTGCACAAGCAAAACCTGCCGCCCAGGCAGTTACCAGCAAGGTTCGCTGGGGTATGCTGATTGACAGCACTAAATGTTCGACAGGCTGTAATGATTGCGTCACGGCCTGTAAAACTGAACATCACCTGGAAGGACATAACCGTCCTGAAACGGATGTGCAATGGATTCGCAAACTCAAAGTTACGGACAAGCAAACCGGACATGTCATGTCTTTGCCAATGATGTGTCAACACTGTGAAAATCCGCCCTGTGTCGATGTTTGCCCAACCGGTGCTTCGTTCAAACGTGCCGACGGCATTGTTCTGGTAGACCGACATATCTGTATCGGTTGCCGTTACTGCATGATGGCCTGCCCTTACAAGGCTCGTTCTTTTGAACATGAAGAAGTCGATGATCAGGCGGTCAGTGCTCCACGGGGGAAAGGAACCGTTGAAGCCTGTACCATGTGTGTCTACCGGGTTGATCGTGATAAACAACCAGCTTGTGTTGAAGCCTGTAGCGAGGCCGAGCATGGTGCTATGTTGTTCGGTGATCTGAATGATCCTGAAAGTGAAATTTCAAAACGTCTGGCTGAGTATGGCGGTAAACAGATCCGTGCGGATCTTGGTCTGAATACCGGTGTTCGTTATCAAGGCATTTAATAACATATCTAGTGGGTTAACGGCATAATGAAAAAAGCAAACTTTGTGGAAATTGAAGGTCGTAGCGCCGGTTATCTGGCATTGCTCGGCTTCCTGGGTATTTTCATACTCGCTGCTCTTGGTTCAACCTTGTATATGGAACACAATGGACACCATGTTACCGGGATGACGAACCAGATCGTCTGGGGCATGCCGCATGTGTTTGCGGTGTTCCTCATTGTTGCGGCATCCGGAGCACTGAACATCGCCTCCATTTCCTCTGTATTTCACAAAACGGCCTACAAGCCACTGGCGCGACTTTCTGGACTATTGGCACTTGCCTTGCTAGTTGGTGGCCTGATGGTGCTGGTGCTCGATCTGGGACGCCCTGATCGACTCATCATTGCCATGACCAAGTACAACTTCAGGTCGATTTTTGCCTGGAACATGATTTTGTATAATGGTTTTTTCCTGATTGTAGGCATCTATATATGGACCATGATGCAACGCAATTTGAACAAGTATACTAAATATGCCGGTTTTGCCGCCTTTATCTGGCGTCTCACGCTGACCACAGGTACCGGCTCTATATTTGGTTTCCTGGTGGCTCGCGAAGCGTATGACTCTGCCATCATGGCACCTATGTTTATAGTTATGTCATTCTCATTCGGCCTGGCTATTTTCCTGCTGGTGCTGATGGCGGCTTATAACTGGACTGGACGTCCGTTAGGGGATGTTATTTTTACCACCTTGAAAAACCTGCTGGGTGTTTTTGTTGCCGGTGCACTCTACTTTGTCATCGTCCAGCATCTGACCAATATCTATGCGGCAGGGCACATCGGTGTTGAGGAATTCATTTTGTTGAATGGTGGTATTTATACAAAACTATTCTGGATAGGTCAGGTTCTACTTGGCAGCCTGATTCCGCTGGCACTTCTCTATCATCCCACCTGGGGTAAAAGCAGAAGACTGGCTGGTGTTGCTGCTGCGCTGATTATTATGGGTGGCATGGCACAGATGTACGTCATCATTATTGGTGGTCAGGCTTATCCGCTAGAGTTATTCCCCGGCATGCAAGTTCAAAGTAGTTTCTTTGATGGTATGGTCAATCATTATGCTCCTAGTCTGCCAGAAATCATGCTTGGCCTGGGTGGCATGGCAACCGCAATGATTACCGTTGCTCTAGCTATCAAGGTGTTGCGCTTCCTGCCAGAAAGTTTGGCTGACGAGGTAGTTGATCCACATCACCATTAAAAGCCCGGTTTGCTGCGGGATGCAGTAAACTACCATGAAGGGGGGGAAGCAGCGCTGCTGTGGTCCCCCTTTTTTCATTATTAAAGATGGGTTTCGCTCCGCTCTACCCATCCTACTCTTTATACATCCAGGTAAGATGGGTAGAGCGGAGCAAAACCCATCATTTATTCTAAACTGTAATATTTCCCATGTTGATTAATAGACTGCTTATTTCTGCGGCACATAAATCTTCAGGCAAAACAACGCTGAGTGTTGGTTTGTGTGCGGCCTTCCGTGCGCAGGGAAAAATTGTCCAGGCCTTTAAAAAAGGTCCTGACTATATTGATCCCATGTGGTTGAGCCGTGCCTGCGGACGTGACTGTCATAATCTGGATTTTTATACTATGCAGCATGCTGAAATGCTGGCTACCCTTGAGAATTATTCAAAAGGTAGCGAGCTTTCTATTATCGAGGGTAACAAAGGACTCTATGACGGTCTCGATATCGAAGGTAGTAACAGTAACGCGGCCCTGGCTCAACTGACCCAGACTCCCGTTATTTTGGTAATTAACGTGCAGGGGGTTACCCGGGGTATTGCCCCGCTGATACTGGGGTATCAGAACTTTGAGCCGGATATCAATATTGCCGGCGTCATACTAAATCAAATCCGTGGTAGCCGTCATGAAAGCAAATTACGTGCAGTCATTGAGCATTACACCAATGTCCCTGTACTTGGCGCGGTTTATCACAACATAGAGTTGCAGATTAACGAACGCCATCTGGGTTTGATTCCCAGCAACGAAGCCTGGGAAGCCGACCACAAGGTGGCACAAATCGGCCGTCTTATTGCGCAACAGGTTGAGCTGGAAAAGCTGGCGCAAATTGCCGCCACTGCCCCGCCCCTGCCCCAGCATAATTTTGTAGACTGTCGGATCACATCGAATAATAAACCTGACGTGCGTATTGCAGTTGCCCGTGATGCAGCTTTCGGTTTTTATTATCCACAGGACTTTGAGGCGCTGGAGGCAGCAGGAGCAAAACTGCTATTCTTCGATACTTTACAGGACACCCAACTACCCGATTGCGATGGGCTGTTTATTGGAGGCGGTTTTCCAGAGGCCAAAATGCAGGCACTGGAAGACAATCAACTTCTGCGAGCCAATATTTTTGATGCCATAGAAAATGGTCTGCCCGCTTATGCCGAATGTGGTGGCCTGATGTATCTAACTCGGCGTATCCACTGGGACGATGAAAGTCACGAGATGGTTGGTATTATTCCGGCCGATACCCGAATGTATAAAACCCCGCAAGGCCGAGGTTATATACAATTGACAGAAAAAGCACAGCACCTTTGGCCGAATCCCATTGATACTAAAAACCCCCACATTATCCCAGGCCATGAATTTCATTATTCGGCACTTGAAAATACCGATAATCTAACTTTCGCCTACCAGGTTGTACGCGGAACCGGTATTGATGGCCAGAATGATGGTATTGTTTATAAAAACCTTTTGGCAAACTACGCGCATTTACGCGATACCTCAGCCAACCACTGGGCGCAACGATTTGTCGAATTTGTACGCAATAGCGTATCATCCAGTGCAGAGTAATTTTGTTATGTGGAAGGAGAGATAAGATGATAACCATAACCCCGAGTGCTGCCGAGCAAATTAAAGCCTCTGCCAAGCAACAAGATGTTGACGATATGGCGCTACGTATTGCCGCCAAAAAAATTGAAGATGGCAGCATCGAGTATGCCATGGGTTTTGCCGATCAGCTAACTACCGATGATCTGAAGTTCACCAGCGAAGGTGTAGAAGTTGTACTCGCGCCAAGCAGCGCCCTGTTGTTAAAGGATGCGGTCATCGACTATGTTGAAATAGAACCGGGTCAGCACAACTTCATATTTTCCAATCCCAATGATCCACAACATAATAGCCAAGAATAATACCTTTATAAATACAGAAGCATAGCCAGCTATTATAATGTAATACATTAAGTAGATGTAGCGCCCCTCGTCGAAAATGGGCAGATACCATATAATGCGGCCATTCATCCTGATTTAGTGAGTAAAGTTTTGCCATCCAGCCGTTCAGAAAATATTGTCACCGCTTATGATTCAGGTGGCATGGATCCAATAGAGTCCAGCTCTTGCCGGATGCCGGTGCTGTCCAGCCTTTCACATCTGAAGCTGGAAACCGGAATCCTTTTGTTTCTTGTTTTCTGTCTGTTACTAACGGGCCTGCTTGGCCACCAGCTTGATAACGTGTTGTTTATCCCCTTGTTTGTATCGCTGGGCCTGCTATGCAGCATAATCCTGCTCCACCTTTACCTGCAATTGAACAAACCGCTTAATCAATCTCTTTTATCCGTGAATGAATGGTCGACCAATATTCTTGCCGGCAATTTTCAGGCGCGCATGCCCAGCCTACCTTTGAGCGAGAAAAATCCCATTGAAAACGCACTGACGAAAAATATCAACAGCATTGGTGAAAAACTGGAAAACCTGACTCACAATATGGACGAACTGGTTGCCCAGCACGTCGAAGACATTGAGCAGAAAGATCATACCTTGGAAATAGTTTATGACGTTGCCGCCAGTATCAACAGCTCACGCGATCTGGATGAACTCCTGACCCGCTTTCTCAGCACGCTGACCAACGTTGTCAATGCTCGCGCAGCCGTTGTGCGTCTGATAACCGAAGATGGGCAAATGCGACTGATCTCCAGTCTGGGGTTGGACGAAGAATTGATGCAAAAGGAACAGCTACTACCTTCCGAGCAGTGTCTTTGTGGCAGTGCCTATCGTGAAGATGAAGTCTGTTATCAGAAAGTCAGTAAATGCGACAAAATTATAGGTCGAGCATTTTTTGACAGTGATGACGTTGGCATGATTGCCGTGCCTCTGCAATACCGCGACAAGACCCTGGGCGTTTATAATCTGTTTGTCGAAAATAGCGAACTGCCCAACCCTGAAGACATGACTATTTTACTGACCAATATTGGTCGGCATTTGGGTATGGCGATTGACAAGGCACGTACGGATAATGAATCAAAACGTTTATCTATAATGGAAGAACGCACCCGTCTCGCCCATGAGCTGCACGACTCCTTGGCACAGACCCTGGCCAGCTTGCGCTTTCAGGTGCGGGTACTGGATGAAACCCTGCGTCGCGGACAGGAACCGGAAATCTGGTCCGAGCTTGAAAAAATCGAGAACAATCTTGATGAAGCCTATGCTGAGCTGCGCGAGCTGATCACCCACTTCCGTGCACCTATCGATAAGCGTGGGCTGATCTCGGCGGTAGAACATCTGGTTGATCGCTTTCGCAACCAAAGCGACATTTCCATTTTTCTACAAAAAGAATGGAATGTGCTACAGCTTCCCGCCAGCATTGAAATGCAGGCTCTGCGCATTATTCAGGAATCGCTCAATAATATTCGCAAGCATAGTCAGGCACATACAGTGCGCGTTTTCATGCGTAGCGATACTCAGGGAGATTGCAGCATCTTGATTGAAGACGATGGTGTCGGCATGAATATCGCACCTCAGTCTGATCGAACTTCGGGTGATCATTTGGGACTAAGTATTATGGAAGAACGCGCAAAACGTATCGGTGGTACAGTACAATTTGAAAGTGAACCGGGTGAAGGCACCCGTATCCTTCTGCATTTTCATTATCCGGAATTGCCAGCACCAGAAATTCCAGGTATCAAAGTTAATCTACAGGCACGGGTAAAATAACGATTATGAGCTTACACGTTCTTCTGATTGATGATCACACCCTGTTTCGGGTTGGACTCGAAGCCTTGCTAGAAAGTCGAGGTATTGAGGTCGTGGCATCAGTAGGTTCAGGCACTGAATGTTTGCGTCTGGTTGATGAGCTGAATCCGGATATTATTCTGCTTGATATGCGTATGCCTGGGATCGATGGTCTGGGAGTGCTCAAACTTCTACGCCAAAATGAACTCGCCCTGCCTATTGTCATGCTCACCACCAGTACCGATGAAAGTGATCTGCTTGAATCCCTGCGTGAGGGTGCACAGGGCTATTTGTTAAAAGACATGGAGCCGGATGAACTGGTCCTGGCGCTGCGCGATATTGTTGGTGGCAAAACCGTGGTCGCGCCCGATCTGGCGCCGATTCTAGCGCGCGCAGTGCAGGGTAATGTCAGCAAGAAAAAAGAGCCGGTGACGACCCCTTTTTCTGATCTGACGCCAAGAGAAACAGAAATTCTTGGGCTGTTGGCAGAAGGACAGAGCAACAAAGCGATTGCCCGCAACCTGGGAATTTCTGATGGCACCGTAAAACTGCATGTCAAAGCTATCCTGCGTAAACTGGAAGTTCACTCCCGTGTAGAAGCCGCCGTCATGGCAGTTGAATACGGCATGTCAAAAAATTCTGCAACACACTGATTGTTTCCTTGAAGGTAGATATGAAAACATTTAGCCAATTGGTCGCCGAGAGCACCAAAAATGTCGATGAGATTTTCCCCTGGGATCTAGAGAACAGGCTGGATAATCCACCCATGCTGCTCGATATTCGCGAACCCTATGAGTTTGATGCCATGCATGTGAAAGATTCATTCAATGTGCCCCGAGGGATTCTGGAAAATGCCTGTGAATATGATTTCGAAGAAACCGTACCCGAACTGGTCGAAGCGCGCGAACAAGAAATCGTCGTGATCTGTCGTTCTGGCAACCGCAGTGTTTTTGCCGTTGAAGTGATGCAGAAAATGGGTTACAAAAACGTTGTCTCACTTAAGACAGGTTTGCGCGGCTGGGTTGATTATGAACTGCCACTGGTTGATACCAATGAGCAGGAGGTAGACGAGGATGAAGCAGATGACTATTTTACCCCCAAGCTACGCCCCGAGCAGATGAGTCCGAAATAACGAAACATAAAATTTTCGTACCAATAAAGCCTTGCGGGTTGGGTTGAGAAATGACGAAGCTCCACGCTACAAACAACCGGCATGAATGGAACGTCGGCGGAATTTACGTTTGAGTTAATCTGTTTAGGTGTAATCCACCTCGGCTTGTAACAAAAAGCGGTAGGATGGGTAGAGCGAAGCCGAAACCCATCGACACGCTCGATTATTGGGCTTTCCCTCTGAACTTCGCGCTTCGCTCTACCCATCCTACAATTTAAGACCCCGCACGCGGGGCTGTTTATTTTGCCTTGCTATCTTTACTGTGCATTATGCACAACATCCTCGTCCCTCAGAGAAAACACCAGAATATTCAATTTCACCTGATAAGCGCTTTATATAGTATTCTGAATCCTCTTGAAAAACAGTCACACAATATGGGCACTTACAAAAATGTAACTTCTCACTCTGATAGTTAATCACTACAGTTTGATCTATTAGTTTTTCTGCTAAGCAGCTTGGACATACAACAAGATTTTCAGTTTCTTCTAGTAAAGCTTCTGAATTCTCTTCAAACATTACGGCGCATCCATCGCAACAGAACAAATATTCTGTTCCATTGTAATTTCGTACGACTGCATTTTTCTTCGTGATACCTAATCTTACGAGGGAGCAACCACATGTAGGGCAA
>JAADGZ010000240.1 GCA_013152045.1 Gammaproteobacteria bacterium | reverse complement strand
TCATCACGACTTAGCTCGACTATTCGTAAAAGTGATACGGTGGCACGTTTAGGCGGAGATGAATTTGTCATCATTCTAGAAGCTTTGGCTACGGTAAATCCGATTGCTCACACGGCTATCAAAATCATTGACTCTTTGCGCCTGCCCTTCTTGATTCAAGAGCAGGAAATTTTTGTCACCCCAAGTATTGGAATCAGTATTTATCCATTTGGAGACCATCATGCAGATGATCTTGTCATTGAGGCGGATCTGGCCATGTATCGAGCTAAACAACGGGGGCGCAATACTTTCGAGTTCTATACTCAGGAAATGAATTCACGTTCCATTGCTCGTCTTACTTTGGAGACCAGCTTACGTCATGCGCTTGATAAGAAGGAGTATGTTCTTTATTACCAACCACAATATGACAGTCTAAAAAAACAGGTTATCGGTATGGAAGCCTTGCTGCGTTGGAATAATGCATCTAAAGGCTTGGTGTCTCCCATTGAGTTTATTCCTATACTGGAAGAAACCGGTCTTATCATTGAAGTTGGCAACTGGGTGCTCGAATCATCAATAAAACAGATTGCCGAATGGATGGCTCAATATGAGCAGGTTCCAAAAGTTTCAGTGAATATTTCAGCTCGTCAATTTGATACCAACGATTTGCCTCTGCAAATTGAAAAAATACTGAAAAAATACAATGTACCGGCCACGCAACTAGAAATTGAAGTGACTGAAAGTGCCATCATGAACGATCTGGAGCAAACCAGTACCCAGCTAAATGCTCTTCATGAGCTGGGTGTCAGTATTGCGCTGGATGATTTCGGCACTGGGCATTCTTCCCTGGTTTATTTAAAGAACTATCCTATTGATACCATCAAAATAGACAAGTCGTTCATTAACAACCTCTGCTGTGACCAGAGCAATCAGGCAATAACTCGCGCCATTATTGCTATGGCTCAGGCTCTGGAAATGGATATTCTGGCAGAAGGTGTTGAAACGCAGGAACAGCAAGCCTGGTTAAAATCACACCAGTGCAATCTGATTCAAGGTTATTTATTTTCTCGTCCGATGCCAGTTGAAAATATACCGGATTTATTTAAAGTGGCGCAGCTATCCTGATCTCTTGTTCCTTTAGGAACTTTCTTCTATTCTAAATCCTTGTATTTGCACGTCCCTGTGCGATGCAACACCTGCATATAGCAGGATTTAGTTTAACTCAACTACTTATTATGTGACCCATCACAAAATGGTGGCGTGGCTGTTTTCCTGCAACCACATAGATGTGCCTGCCCGCTTTTCTCCGCGGTAAAGGCAAGTGGTTCGATGCCGGTGCCTTCGTGGGAACCATCACAGTAGGGCTGTGTCTTGCTGCGCCCACAGGCGCACCAGTAATACTCTTTTCCCGCCTCAACGTCGACGGCATAGGGTTCATTCTGACTGGCTATAGGTTGTTCACTCATGCTTTTCTCCTTTGCTTGGTTAAGTTTCTTTCATGTGCCTGGTTAAAATCGATCTCCGGGCCTTTTGGCACAATGCCCGTGGGATTAATCGTCCTGTGACTGCCATAGTAATGAAACTTGATATGATCCATATTTACAGTTTGTGCGACTCCCGGATATTGGTAGAGTTCCCGGGTATAGGCCCACAGATTGGGGTAATCGAGGATCCGTTTTTTATTACATTTGAAATGCCCGACATACACTGGGTCAAAACGCACCAGGGTAGGAAACAGCCGCCAGTCTGCTTCGCTGATGCTATCACCAATCAGATAACGTTGTTGTGACAGACGCTGTTCGATCTCATCCAGTGTGGCAAACAAATGGTCATAAGCCAGCTCATAGGCTTTCTGTGTTTTGGCAAAGCCTGTGCGATAAACACCGTTGTTAATGTCGTCATACACGATTTTATTTATCGCATCGATTTCATCACGCCGAGCTTCGGGATAAAAATCAACTTCTGCCCTGCACCATTCATCAAACACTGAATTGAACATGCGAATAATTTCCGATGACTCGTTATTGACAATGGTTCTGCGTTTTTTATCCCACAGCACGGGCACAGTGACAACGCCGTCAAACTCAGCATCGGCAAGCTGGTATAGCTCCTGCAAGGTTTTGCAAGCATTTAGCGTGTCTCCAGTGGCACCGGGATAATCGGCAAAAGTCCAGCTTTCCTCAGGCATAAGAGGATGCACAACAGAAACGGAAATAATATCTTCCAGTCCCTTTAGCGCACGATAAATCAGGGTCCGGTGCGCCCACGGACAGGCATAGGAAACATATAAATGATAACGCCCCGGTTCGGCTTTAAAACCACCTTCACCACTGCTACCAGGCGTACCATCCAGTGTTACCCAGTTACGAAAGCCTGACTTCCAACGTATAAATTCACCTTTCAATATTCACTCCAGATTATGAGTCAAAATGCAGGGACTACTATATATTGAAAAAACAAATAAAAAAGCGCAAAATTTAACGTATTCCTATCGGATTTTCAGATATATGAAGGCTCCTCGTATCAGTATTGAACAATGGCATACCCTGCAGGCGGTGGTTGATCATGGTGGTTTCGCTCAGGCGGCTAAAAAACTGCACCGCAGTCAGTCCTCGATTAGCTATAGCGTGGCGAAACTGCAGGAACAACTGGGTATGCCGGTATTTAAGATCGAGGGCCGAAAGGCGCAGCTCACCCCGACCGGCGAAGCCCTTTTGCGTCGCTCTCGGCATCTGCTACAGCAGGCCCAGGAGCTGGAGAATTTTGCCCACAGCCTGGAACAGGGCTGGGAAGCACAGGTCAATCTGGTGGTGGATACAGCTTTTCCCACTGATAAACTGATGCAGGCATTGCGCCGCTTTGAACCGCTGAGTCAGGGTTGTCGGGTCCAGCTTCGTGAAGTGGTGCTTTCAGGAGCAGAGGATGCGCTGGAAGAAGGTTATGCCGATCTGGCTATTTGTGCCCATATCCCTGCCCGTTTCCTGGGTGAACCGCTACTTGAGATTGACTTTATTGCCGTCACCCATCCTCTGCATCCCCTGCAGCATCTCAATCGGCAAGTTACAGTCTCCGATCTGGAGGGGCAATTACAGGTAGTGATCCAGGATTCTGGCCTGCGTCATCCTAAAAATATAGGCTGGCTGGGGGCCGAGCACCGCTGGAGCGTCAGCAGCGTAGAAACTGCGGTTGCTGCGGTCAGCAAAGGGCTGGGTTATGCCTGGTTGCCGCAGCACCGAATTGCACAAATGCTTGCCAACGATCTGCTCCAGTCATTACCGTTGGAACAAGGTGGCTGCTATAAAGCCGTGCTTTATCTTGTTTATGGGCGTAACCAGGAAAGTGGTCCTGGTACACGCCTGCTGGCTAGACTTCTGCAAGAGGCGCTTCGCTGATTACTCGCTCAACGGCGCAAGCAATTCCTGCAAATCATCGGCGTTGAGTTTCAAGTCCTTCCCCTGCTTGCCTTCTTTGTAGACGCCATCGGCCAGCGCCTGTTTTCTGGCCTGCATGGCCATAATTTTTTCTTCCAGGGTATTTTCAGTAATCAACTTGTAGACAAAGACGGCTTTGTTCTGACCGATACGGTGAGCGCGATCAGTGGCCTGATTTTCAACTGCCGGGTTCCACCAGGGATCATAGTGGATTACCGTGTCTGCCTCGGTAAGATTGAGTCCCACGCCGCCTGCTTTCAAACTGATCAGGAAGACATCCACTTCGCCCTGACGAAAACGTTCGATCACCTGATCACGCTTGCGAGTCTGGCCTGTGAGTTTGGTATAGCTGATATTTTCTTCTTTTAATCGTTCTTCGATAATGCCCAGCATTTTGGTAAATTGGGAAAAAAGCAGAATGCGCCGTCCCTCCTCCAGTAACTCGGGCAACATTTGCATGAGCATTTCAAGTTTGGCCGATACCTTGACCTTTTTGGCCTGCGCCAGGCTTAATAGTTGAGGATCACAACAGATCTGACGCAATTTTAGTAACGCATCAAGAATGGTAATATGGCTGCGTGCCAGTCCTTTTTTGCTAATCGCGTCACGCACCTTTTTTTCCATCGATAAACGGATGCTCTCATAAAGCGCGGCCTGTTTGCTATTCAGTTCGACTGAACGAATGATCTCGGTTTTTTCTGGTAGTTCTTTAACTACTTCCGTCTTGGTTCGACGCAATAGGAAAGGACTGACCCGGCGCACCAGTCGCTGGCGTTGTTCAGTATCGGCATATTTTTCGATAGGATTGCGAAAACGTTGTGTGAACAGTTTGCTGTCGCCTAAAAATCCGGGCATAAGAAAGTCAAACAATGCCCAAAGTTCACCTAAATGATTTTCCATTGGTGTACCAGTCAGACACAGACGATGACGTGCGTTAATTTCTCGTGCCAGGCGGGCGGCTTTAGCGCGTGGATTCTTGATCACCTGTGCCTCATCGAGGATCAAATAATGGTATTCCTGCGCTAGCAGGGTTTCATGATCACGCACCAGTAATGGATAGGTACTTAGTATCAGATCATATTTACTGATGTCAGCAAAATATTGCTGGCGTTCGGGACCCTGTAGCACCAGTACACGGAGTTTGGGTGTGAATTTCTGCGCCTCTCGTCGCCAGTTACTCATTAAGCTGGTGGGTGCGAGGATCAGGCAGGGTTTATCCATGCGTTTTCGTTCTTTTTCCAGTAACAGGTGGGCTAATGCCTGTACTGTTTTACCCAAGCCCATGTCATCGGCAAGAATACCGTTAAACTCATAGCTGCGTAAAAACTGCAGCCAGTTTAGTCCTTGTTGCTGGTAATCACGCAAGCTGGCTTTTAATCCACGCGGCGTAGCGACTGTTCTGATGCCCTTGAAATTTTTTAGCTTACGTCCCAGCTCACGCAGGGCCTTGCCACCACGCCAGCGCAATTCACTATTACAATTTTCCTCCAGTTCGGCCAGCCGCGTTGCATCAAAACGACTCATGCGCATAGTGCCATCACTGTCCAGCGTATCGCTATCATAAAGCTCATATAAAACCTGACAAATAGGACGAATGCGCTCGGAAGGCAGTTGGAGATACTGGCTGTCTCCCAATGGCAAAGTCAGGATTTCTGGCAGATTGTCCGGTTCATAGTTGCTCAGAACTTCGCTGATCAGGGGCAACAACGGTAATTTTTTTCCCTCAACATCAAGATCAAAACGTAGGTCAAACCAGTCGTTATCGCTTTCAATTTCCACTCCCCAATCATCAACCTGCAGAAAGCGCAATTTAAAATCGGGGTCAAATTCCACTTCCCAGCCATCAATTTCTAACTGGGGTAAAACCTCATCCAGGAAATGTTGCCAAATCTCAGCAGATCCCATCAAGCCTGTTTCTACTGGGTTGCTAAAAATTAGATCCTTCTCCTGTTTTCCCTGGATTAGTTGAAATCCTGCGCCAACAAGTCGTTCTTTTGCCGCCTGTTCTGCCGGTAAATCACGCTCGATAGATATAATCAGGTTATTTCTAACCAGTCTGCGCACCGGCGTGGCGGGAGAATATGTCAGCTCATGCTCCGCATAGGCAAAGCGTAAGCGCATCATATGGGTGCGCTGTCCCGTTGCCGAATCCTGATCAGCAAACAAATACAGGCGAGCAACGGAAGGCTGCTGCGCAATAGTCAGCGTGTCCATTTTCTGTGGCGGCGGCAGGGGAATATCAGTCAGGCGGGTCAGCAAATGCTGGCTGAATTCAGCACAGTCCGAAGCGGCAACAAGCGGAGCCTGGAGCAGCAGCCTCCATTGCTCAGGAGTAAAATCTGCCCCCTCGACCAACCCCATGACAGCCGCCTGTGCGTCAATATATAAAACAGGTGTGGTATTCAGAAGGACCGCCTCAGGTTCTACCTGCAGGACAAGACGGCGGTCACCGTTTTTTTCTTTATGCCAATTGATTTGCAGTTTACGTGGTTCGCCTGTTTGCAATGGCAGCTGATGGATATCCTGCCAGAAACAGCGGTCGGTATTGAGTATTTTGGTCAGCGTCAGAAAACCCAGTTCACCGCTCAAGGTATAAGTCTGGGATGACCTCCACATGTGTTCATTCTGCGTTTCAATGAGTTTGCCGATTTCCCTGTCGCTATCCTGTGCGGCGGAGGACGAGTACGGGTTGGTCAAATGATACAGTTCAGTTCGTCGCCCCTTACCCAAGCCACCTTTTTTTAGCTTTCGGGTATTCATGAACTGCACCGATAGTTCGCCAGGAACATTTGATGGTTTCAGAATGTAGACAATAAAATTGTTACTGGCAGAATCGAGTGAATTTTCCGGCTGGCCGGCCTGGGCAAACTTATCTAGCCAGGACAGGCTAAGAGCCGCGCTATTATTTTTTGTTTCAGGGTCGGATTGGTATTTAAGACAGGCAGCAACCACATGTTTGCAATTAAACCCAACCGGACAACTGCAGTCACCATCTATTTCTACTGTCCCTGTGGCTAGCCCCTCAATGTAAATTTCCTGTCTGTAGGGGACTTTGTTACGCCCCTGAACGGCAGCATGTAACATAACTTTATTACGGCTGAGTTTTTCCACATGCAGATCGCTTACCTGGCCCTGTTCAAAATAGAGCCGTCCACGATCATAACTGTTTGGATCTGTCCAGTTCTTTATGTCACCGCGTTTGAGTTTGTTCATGTTCTTTCAGGCTGAATAAGTTTAGATGAATATAAGATTCTATATGGAATCGTATATTCAGGAATTAACTCTCAATACCTAGCAGCGGATCCAGTTCATCCATGATATCCAGCTCAGAGAGTTCATCGAAGCCGCCGACATGCTTGTCGCCAATATAAATCTGTGGCACGGTGTTGCGTCCACTTCGCTTGATCATTTCTCTGAGTTTGGCTTTATCGCCGTCGACACGTATCTTTCTGACTTTTACGCCCTTCTTCTCAAGCAGTTTCTCTGCCCGGCTACAGAATGGACAGGTTGGCGTACTATACATGGTTACTTCGGGCATATTTTATTTCCTCACTACTTTGCTGTTGTTAAATCAAATACCACCCGCAGAGCGGATGGTATGATGAAAGCCCCTGAAAGGGGCTGTGGTGACAGTTAAACAACCTGCCTGCCTCATTTTTCTCTTCTCGTTCCTGACACTTTATGTAAGAGCTTTTGTAGATACCCTCTCCCTCATCTCTGCGCAATCAGGTTGTGATTTCTGGTTCCCACGCTCCCGCGTGGGAATCCATACCTCAATCGATACGCTGATATAGGTATCCATTCCTATGCAGGAGCGTGGGAACGAGAGAACCGCCGGTAGGGGGGGCACGGTTTTGGTGCCTACGACGCGGAAAGTTTCAAAGCTCCGTTTCGTCTTTTAATTAAGGCCCAAACGCGTGGGCACAAAAACCGTGCCCACCCTACCAATGATTCAATAGTCGCTAACCTCTGTTTAGCGTTGCCTTCCTCTCATTATGTCCATTATGAAAATAATTCAAAAAAAACCACAAGCTCCTCCGCACGATGGAACGGCAGAGCCTCTTTGAGTCTCACCGCCAGAGGCGGTGGTTTACCTAAATTAAATTAATTTAATCCCGTTTATATCGTGCAGGGAAAAAAATTTGTCAAGCGCATTATTTATTTTATAAATAGTTTTATTGATCAGGCTTTGCTCATCGTTTTCTGTAAATTTCAGGGTGCCCTTCAGTGACACACGGAGATGGTCGGGTGTCAGGTGAGCGGTAAGGCTATGAATGGCATTATTCTGGCCCGGCCGAACATGAGGCAATATAAATATCTGAACATGAGTCGAATCAAACTGCAACTCACTGAGCAGGGGGCGAAGATGTGTCTGTAGTGTTTGTTGAGTAAGATTTTCCAGTAACCAGGCGATACTTTCTGCTGTGTTGTATAAATCAGAATCAATTATATCCTTGCCATGAAAATAGTCCAGCGCAGGATAATAGCCAAGTTTCTGTTTACGCACGTAGTGATCAATCTGGCGCGCTAATTCTACACCAACCACATAAGGTGATGCGGCAATATGCTCTTCAATAATGCCGTGCGCTATTTTTAGATCGATACTCAGCGCAATTTTGCGGCCACTATTAATGTTCATCAGATGTTGGTCGCCAGCAGTTTTATTTGTTGTCGAAGAGGTTCGAATACAGGTTCAAGTTTCCTCCGCATAAGTGTCCCGATAGCGTCGCTGCGGGAAAACACAGGATTGACAATCTGCTCGCTAATGCCGGAAAGCACGAGCAAGGCATGTAACATATTGCTGGATTCGGGCAGCGCATCCAACACTTCAACCAGTGAGGCGCTACTTTTCTTTTCGATTAATGCGGATGCGGTTTTCATAATAAGCAGAATATCGTCTTCTTTTTTCGATAATAGTTTCAGCAGACTGAAATAATCATGAATAGCGTTAAGCAGGGCGATAACTACATCCTGATTGGCCGGTTTTTTTAATACCGTATTTACCGTTGACAGAAAAGCCTGGCCGGGGGCATCAAGCAGACGTTGAAGCTGGTAAGCAACCGGGTTACCTTTACCAATGAGGGTGACCAGTTTGCTCTGATAATCAGCCAGTGCTGGATGCGGATCTTTTTCCAGCGGCAGAGTATCGGCTTCGGTGAACAGGAAACCTACCAGAAAGGCATTCTTACGCTGTCCTCGTTGCCACAAATTCTGCCGCAGATCATCTGAAATCAGTTGCCCCTGTAATATCAGTCGCACTGAATCAATAATGTCTTTTGCTTCATCTTCAAAAGGCAGGAATTCAATTAAAAATTCGGCTAGCTCGATGCCTATCGTGCTCTGTACAACGGCCTCTTTTTGTAACATGCAACGGGCATTTTCAGCGGTTGGCATGGCCCACCAGGCACGCCGCGCCAGCTCGTCAGTGAGGCCGCTAGCATGTACAACCGCAATGATTGCCTCAGGTTCACCCAGTTGCAATAAACGTCCAAGGCTCTCATCTCTGGCCTGCCCCATACGCGTCCAACGGCGCAAGAATACCGGATACCCGCCAGGCGAACCTAAAACTTTACTGGATATCAGTTCTTTGACTATTTTTAGATAACGATCATCCCGACAGTTTGGGTTGAGCACTATTTTCGCCTCACCTTTTTCTGACAAAGCGTAGATGATCATTCTTGATTCATCGATACGAATAGCCTGCAGATCCTGATTTAACAAGACATGGATGCGCAGGCTGTCTTCACTTGATAATTCCATAGATCCCTTAATTTAACTGTACACGCTGTCCCCAGGGCACCGGGCTTTTACCTTTGATCAACCATAATACCGGATATTGTGGCATTTTTTGCGGAAACAGACCGTCAGCATCGGTAAAATAAACCAGTAGATTGGGTGGACTATCCTGCTTATCAGCCCAGTCAAAAACCGGTGTGAAACGCGTACCGCCGCCGCCGATAATCTTGCCGGGCAGTCTGAATTCATCCCAGGATTCAAATACCCAGGGACAGTCAGACGCCAGTTCGGCATCACAGGCCAGCAGGGTGATGCGCGCGCGAATCAAACTTTTGATGGCGTCGATTTCCGCGATGAATTCTTCGATTTCCGCCTCGCTAATCGAACCACTGGTGTCCACCGCAATATAGATATTGATCT
>JAADGZ010000191.1 GCA_013152045.1 Gammaproteobacteria bacterium | reverse complement strand
AAGTACTGCATTAGCGATATCCTGTTCGATGCCGCGAGCGATAATGGCCGGGTTGGTGCAGAAGATGTCGTCTCCTACCAGCTCGATCCGATCACCTAAAGCCCGATTGAGGATCTGCCAGCCTGTCCAGTCGTCCTGAGCCATGCCGTCTTCCAGCAGCACCAGTGGATACTGCTTCACCAGGTACTGATAATAGGCTGCCATCTCGGTTGAATCGAGATGGCGGTCTTCTGTTCGCAGATGGTAGTGCGCATCAGTAAAGAATTCACTCGAGGCGGGATCGCAGGCGATACCGACATCCTGTCCCGGATCTAACCCCACCTGGGTGATGGCCTCCACAATCAGTTCAAAAGGTTCCTCGTTGGAGCGGACATGGGGTGCGAAACCACCTTCGTCTCCCACGCCTACCGAGAGCCCGCGTTTTTCCAGCAAGACCTGTAAGACATGGTAGATTTCACTCCCCCACTCCAGGGCCTGCCGGAAGCTGTCGGCTCCGAAAGGCGCGATCATGTACTCCTGGAAGTCCGCACCTTGCCAGTGGGCGTGGACACCACCATTGAGGATGTTCATATGCGGCACTGGCAGGCGGGTGGCTCCCGGCCCCCCCAGATACTGGTAGAGGTGCAGGCCGCATGCGTTGGCAGTGGCACGGGCTACGGCCAGTGATACGCCGAGAATAGCATTGGCACCGAGCCGGGCCTTGTTAGGGGTGCCGTCCAGCGCGATCATGGCCTGGTCGATAACGGCTTGCTGACGAGCGTCCTGACCCAGCAGGGTGGGTGCAATGCTTTCGTTGATGTTGGCTACAGCCTTTAATACCCCCCTTCCAGAAAATCGTCGGGTATCGCCATCCCGCAGTTCAACCGCTTCGCGCCTGCCGGTGGAGGCACCAGAGGGCACGGCCGCTCGGCTGTGTGCCCCGCCTGAAAGCCGGCATTCAACCTCCACGGTCGGATTGCCCCGGGAGTCGAGAATCTGGCGGGCTCGGATCCGTTCTATTTTGAATAACTTATCCACATTGCCCTCTTTTTCCCAAGGTCCAGGCAGCAAACACTGGTTGGGTATCCATCGGGATACTCACCAACAGAATGCCGACGGACGGGGTAGTCATAAGGGCCCTCCTTAATGGATGATGAGTACTGCTAACGTGGTGGTAAATAAAATACATTATACATAGCTTGCGCTCTTTATTTTTTACGGATGAAGGAATGTCGGGAAATAAGAGCTATCTTCTGGATATATCCTGAAGATAGACGGTTAATGATTCCACCGATGAGGCTGGGAGGTTACTGGGCTGGACTTTTAGTGTTCTCCATGATGAAGGTCATCGCATTATGTAATGAATTTATGATTTTATCATAGTCTTTTGCTACGACTGCTTTATGATTCCGATGAATTTTGGAAATGAGTCGTGTCTGTTCATTGAGTGCTATCTGCAAAGGTAGATACAAGCCATCACAGGTAAGAAAATGACGTGCTTTTCTGAGTTGTTCTAACGGGTCACCTGTTCCTTCTCCCTGCATAATTGCCTTGGCACGTCCAACGGCATCCTCGGCTGCACTCCGGGCCCTGTCATTTGGCAGGGTAAGGATGGCGCTCTGAAGTAGAGGGAACCAGGTTAATAGTTGCTCATAGTTATCACCGACTTTGGCAAGAATAATACTGTGTATCAGTAATGCAGTCCGAGCAGCTGCACCGCGGCTTGTTGCCTGCTGTAAAGTGGCCCCTGTGGCATTGAGTGTACTGGTCATTTCTGTGAGGTCGCCTCTGGCCTGTGCTGCCCGGGATCGCATTAAAAGCTCCAGGCTGGAAGACAGATCCTCGGCGGTTATCAGAAGGATATCTGTAGCGGGGCAATAGTTACCCGGTGAGGATTGGCCGGTGTCTGCTTTAACTGTCTGCAACAGTGAAAAAGATATCAACAGGATGAGTAAGCTGTATAGATAACGGCTGGTTGAATGGGTGTGTTGTGGCATGGTTTATCTCCCGGTGGTGTGTGAACGGATAGCCTAATCAGACTTAATAGTATGTACTCGGTGCGCTAACTGGGAAACACCTTATTTTTCAGTTTTTCGGCTTCTTCTTCCAGTTCAAGAAGCTCTCGCTTGATAAACCCACGGCCACTGATACCACGGTAGACAAGTTCAATCACGAGGCTGCCCCCTATGGTAATCCAGGTACCATAGAAGGCGCTCTTGTTGGTTTGCCACTGGTAATCGAGCAAGAGCATAAAGACGCTAGAAATAATAATGAAGCCACTGGCAATGATGAGGGGATTACCACCATATTTGGGGCGCAAACGCCAGTGGGCTACTAACACGAACAGGTAGATCACCATGAAAACGCTACTGGTAATGGAGGCGATGCCATTCAGGTTGAAAAAAAGTGCAAACAACAATCCCAGTCCGGCAGTGAGGTAGAGTCCCTCCTTTGATCCAAACCAGACCTTACGTTGAAATAGACGTGGCAACTCCCCATCTCGGGCCAGGGCATAGGCGACATTGGCACCACCGAACAAGGTCGCATTTATGGCTGAGGAGATGGAAAACAGTGCACCGATGGCGACCAGTAGATAGCCCAGATTTCCGAGGAAGGGTTTTGCTGCTACAGCAAGGGCATCGTCCTGCGCCTTGATTAATTCAGGCAGAGGCAGATTACCCATGGCAACGGCAGCGACGGAGATATAAACCAGGGTGACGATGAGAATACTCAGGTAGATGGCACGGGGCACGTTGCGTGCAGGGTTTATCATATTTTCTGAGGCATTGGTCACCAGACCAAATCCCATATAAGAGAGAAAAAAGACAGCTGTGGCATCGAGAATACTATGAATCCCTTTTGTCCCCAGTACCGGGGTGATCTGTTCCACTTGAATGCTACCGGCACCGAGCACCACAAACAGGCCGAGGATTCCGAGTTTGATTATTACGATAAAGGACTCAGCCCTGCCGACGGCTGCGGAGCCGAATACGCCCAGAGCAGTAAATATAAGGATCACGCCCAGCTCGGCAAGTCCCGTGCTGACCGTATTCGTAGGCAGGTGGATTAGCGGGAGAAGATACCCAGCAAAACCTTTGGCAAAGAGTGCGATAGAAACGACATAGCTGAACCAGAAGAGGAAGCTCAGGCTACCGGTTATGAGGTTGTCGCCGACACCTCTGAGGATGAATTCCATGGGCCCGGCATTGGAAATTATATGCTTTCCCAGCAGAGCATATGAGTAAGCGACGAACAGAGAGATGAGACCAGAAATCAAGAATACCAGTGGTAGGTTGCTGCCTGCGATTCGGGCACCGAGGCCAAATATAGAAAATATACTGGCACCGATCATGGTACCTACTGCCAGTGCAATGGTTTGGAACAGGCCGATTTTTTTGCTCTCTGACATTGTTGGCGTTGCTCTTTAGTTTGTTGCCTGTTTTCATTTGTAGAACAAAGACGGGGTAGGGGCTTGCATCCTGCCCCTGTTCAAACCGCGTGTGCTCGCTATAATGCCACAGTGAGGTGTTTGTCACACAAATTCATTCTTAAACAGATAAGGTTCAGTGATGAATGGAATAATCAAAAAATCCATCGCAGAATATAGTGCGTCACTTTATTACTGTCCATAGAACAACTCTGATGGGGATGTGATGGAATCCGTCAACACAGAAAATCTGGCAGGAGGCGTTAAACATGCCGCGACATAAAATTGATGAAATACTGGGCCACATACACAAACTTCAGCTTCAGCTCGAGCAGGAATTTGATCAGCTAATTCTCGAGAAACGTGCCGAATTTAGATACACGCTAAAAAAAGGCAGGGTTATCTTTGATGAGGGCGTCCATCGATTTAATCGACGTTACCGCACCGGAATCTGGATTTATCTGCGCAATGCCAGACTGCTGCATCTGCTGACAGTACCTGTGATTTACGGTGTTATGTTTCCACTTCTGTTGCTGGATCTGGCGATTTTTTTCTATCAGCAGATCTGTTTCCGTGTTTATGGTATTCCTCTGGTGAAGCGTGCGGATTATCTGGTGATAGACCGTCAACATCTCGCCTATCTGAATGCAATTGAGAAATTTAATTGCATGTACTGCGGTTACGGTAACGGTCTTATCGAATACGTTCGTGAGGTCATTGCAAGAACTGAGCAATACTGGTGCCCGATTAAACATGCACGTCGTACTCCCAATCCACATTATCGAACAGAGAACTTCGCTGATTATGGCGATGTTGGGGTGTACCAGGAGAAACTGAGGCAGTTGCGGAAGGCGCTTCGCAGTGAATAAGCAGCCACCACAGCGATGAGCAATGAATTTATTCCATCCTGGTCATTACTGTACTATATCAGTGAATGGCTGGTAAGACTGGTCATGTTGGGCCTTGTGATCGAACGTCACCCACCACGCGCGGCGATGACCTGGCTGCTAGTCATCTTTTTTCTGCCCTGGCCGGGGTTACTGTTATACCTGTTTATTGGCGAGAACCGGTTGCCGCACCGCCGATTGATGAAACGCAAGGCGCTACTGACAAGACTGGAAGTTGTACACAGACGGTACATGCCCCACAGGGAAAATATCTCCTCGATGGTGGATCAGGAATTTCTGCCGACGGTTATACTGGCCGAACGGTTGGGCTATATGCCCATTATGTCCGGCAACAAAGCAACATTGCTGGCCGAGACCGAAACGGTGATTGAACGGCTGGTTGAGGATATTGATGCCGCACAAGATCATGTGCATTTACTGGTCTATATCTTTGCTGTGGATGAGACAGGGCAACGCATCATAGCAGCGCTTGAACGTGCGGTGTCGCGAGGTGTCGAGTGTCGGTTGTTGGTCGATGCACAGGGTTCCAGGCAATTTTTGAAAAAGCTATCACGGCGATTGATCGCGACGGGGGTCAAACTATACCCGGCATTGCCTGTCAGTTTGTTACGTGCCTGGGTTTCGCGTATTGACTTGCGCAATCATCGCAAGATTCTTGTTATCGACGGACGGGTCGCCTACACCGGATCACAAAATATCGTCAATGCCGGTTATGGACGCCGGAATTTGCAATGGTACGACCTGATGGTGCGGCTAACTGGTCCAGTAGTGCTTGAATTACAGGCCGTGTTTGTAGGCGACTGGTTTGCAGAAAGCGATGAATTGCTGGATGGAGCCGACATATTTCCTGACGGTAATTGTCCGGTTAAGGGGGGTGTTGCCGTACAAACCCTGCCGAGTGGTCCGTTGTTTTCTACAGAAAATTACCAACGTCTGGCCGTGGCTGCGTTGCATGCAACGCGACGCAAGGTCACAATTACAACACCTTATTTTGTACCGGACGAAGTCTTCCTGGAAGCCATGGAAACCGTCGCACTGCGAGGTGTTGTGGTCGAGTTGATTGTACCGTTGCATTCCGACCAGATACTGGTGGGGAATGCCGCCCGGGGTTATTACGAGCGGTTGTTAAAAAGTGGTGTCACTATCTATCTGTTTAACAAGGGGTTATTACATGCGAAGAGCATGACAATTGACAATTCGCTGGCCTTTCTGGGTTCGAGTAACTTTGACATCCGCTCGTTTGCGCTCAATTTCGAAATCAATATGATTATTTATGATGACGAGTTTGCAGCGTCACTGCGACGGCAACAAAACTGGTACCGTAAACATTCAGACCGACTGCTGCTGGCACAGTGGCAACAACGCCCGTGCTATCAGAGAATTATGCAGAACATTATAAAGTTGTTGAGTCCACTGCTTTAACTACAGGAGTATTGCAATGAGTATGAACTTTTTTTTGCTTGGCCCACCACTGATATCGCTGCTTTCAGGTATCGCCATCCTGGTATGGCCAAAGTTATTGAATTATATTGTCGCCTTTTACCTGATCCTGTTTGGGTTGGTGGGCCTCGTGCCCCTGGTGCTGGTCTGACAAGAAACGATAGACGACTCGGCTTGAAGTCGAGTTCTCATGGTGTTCTAATATTTCACAGCGACACGCTTATTCCTGTCCCCCGATCGGACGTGGAATATTGACCTTGTAAACGACCCAATGTCTGGAATACACAACACGGGCTAGCCCGACCAGCCTCATACCAACTGTAAAGGAAAGGAACCTTGATGGAACATAAACTACCGGAACTGCCCTATGCGAAAAATGCCCTTGAACCCCACATCTCCACCGAGACGCTGGAGTATCACTATGGCAAGCACCACGCTACCTACGTTGCCAATCTCAACAAACTGATTGTCGGCACCGAATTTGAGAATAGCACGCTAGAGGGCATTATCAGGAAGGCCCCGGCCGGTGGCCTGTTCAACAATGCTGCCCAGGTCTGGAACCATAGCTTCTACTGGAACTGCCTTAGCCCCAACGGTGGCGGTGCACCGTCCGGTGCCCTGGCCGCAGCCATCGACAGTGCCTTCGGTTCCTTCGACGCCTTCAAGAAAAAATTCTCCACTTCCGCCGTGACCAACTTCGGTTCCGGCTGGACATGGCTGGTAAAGAAGGCCGACGGCAGCATCGGTATTGCCAATACCAGCAATGCCGGCAACCCGATGGTGGACGGCGTGACCCCGCTTATGACCTGCGATGTGTGGGAACACGCCTACTATATTGATTACCGTAACGCCCGGCCCAAATACGTTGAGTCCTTCTGGAACCTGATCAACTGGGATTTCGTCGCCGGGCAACTTGGCTAAATGACCGTGCACGGGATCCATGGATCCCGTGCAATACTTTCCACATTTATGGGCTAATGGTGCTGTGGATAAAGTGGGTTGAGACCGTCATCCTGGTTTATCCTGGTCATCTTTTTCTCCTGCAGGCCGTGTCTGAATTCATCCCATAGCGCCGCACCATTCCAGTTGCTGGTATCGGCAGCGTAGAGGCTGCGATCCAGTTCTCCGAGTTGTGTCTGTCCATTTTCAATGCGTGCCGCCAGAGCGTTGAGGCTGCGCGGTGGCGCGTCGGGCCAGTGCGCATGACCGAGGCTCAGCAGAGCTGCGACGGCGGCATGCCGATCATTGGCGGTGCAGGCTTTTTGCAGGGCGCGCAAGGCTGATTTCTGATTCGGCCTGATCTGTTGTGTGGGTTGTTGTGTTTGTTTTACCGTGCCTGGTGCACTGACCTGGCGGCGCTGTTTTGTGCGTCGGACCATCAACCCCAGCAGAACCAGGATGAGCAATAACCCGCCGCCTGTGAACAACCATGACTCATTCGTTTTGATTGTTGCAAATATCGTCTCGGGGAGCCCAGATTCTTTGTTAGCTTGTGTCGCTTTGTTTGCCGGGCTGGCCGCTGGGCTTTGCTGCGCAGCGGGACTGCGAGGGGCAGCTTTCACTTCGTTCCCCGTACCGGCTGCACCGGGCAGTACCTTGAACTGTAAAGCAGGCAGGATAGTGCTGGCTGCCTTGTTGCGGCGCGTGTCCCACCAGTCGATGGTGAGCGCCGGTACGTTGAGTGTCCCCTGCGTGCCCGGAATGTAGGTCAGAGTTTGCGTGCGAACACCGTAAATGGTCTTGCCGTCGGTACGGCTTTCCTGTTTCGGTGTTTCCGGGTACAGCCGGGTATTGGCCGGGGTTGCGATAGCCAGTTCGGGAATCTGCGAGCCGGACAATCCTTTGGTCTCTATGGTAATGGTGCGTGAGACCGGCTCACCGACTCTGAACCGTGGTGGCTTTTGAGTCCAGCTGTCATCCAGGGTCACCGCTTCGGCTGGCAACCAGTTGCGACCGACCGTCACAGGCCGGGGTTTGATATTCATATTGATAGAGCGGCTGCGGGCAGTGATGGGTTTGGTGGAACCACCAAACGGGCTGTTGCTGAGAAAGCTATCGTTGAGCAGGCTGTTGCGGAAAAAGGGATCGTTGGCAAATGGGCTATTGCCAAGAAATTCTTCCATCAGGCGGCTACGTCGACGGCTCTGTTTGCGTGGCTGTGGAACTATAATGCTACCTGTAAAGGTGGCTGGTGCAATACGCAAGGAACCACTTTTTTCCGGCGAGATAACGTACTGGCGTTCGACAACATTGTACTGCTGACCGTTGCGCTCAGCGGTGTAGCTTTTGTCTTCACCTAGTTGCTCAATGATGGCATTTTCTAGTTTCGGCGCACTGAGTTCGCCCTCCTGCAGACGCCCATCGTAGTAAAGGCGAACGGTGTAGGGGATCTGTTGCTGCACATAGGTTTGCTTGCCGGCAGAGTTGATCTCAGCCTCGACGAATACGTGCTGCCCAGCCTGCGTTGTTGCCTGTTGTGGTGCCTTACTGATTTTCAGCTGAAGTGGTGCAGTCTGTTGCCCGCCAACACTGAGAGGTGGGATACGTAACTGACCGGTGTGACGCGGCTGAAGCTGCACCTGCCACCGGGTTTTGTCGGAGCGCCGGCCGTTAATAATTCTCACCTGGGTACTGGTGCTGGTACCCAGCACATCGAAGTTTTTTTCCAGTGGTGTGAGATCCGGCTGCAGCCCCGATTGTAGGCCATCGCTTTCAATGGTCAGGGTAAAAGTGTCACCCGCATAGACCGTACCACGGTCGAGAGTGGCGCGCACGGCCGCCTCGACCGGGCCGACCACCAGCAGCAGCGCCAGCAGGAAGGCCTGGCAAAGTGCCCGAAAGTGGTGCACCTGCTTTGAAGTGTGTGACCTGGATTTCATTTCATGTTCTCCTTTTCTGATTACCAGGGCTGCCGACTGCCGGTGCCCTCGCGTTGTGCCCGTTGTTGATACTGGTAAAGGAACTTGCGCCGCAGCAGACCGCCAGGGTCATCCGGGATACGCCGTAGCCATTGCTCGGCTGCTAATTGTTCCTCGCTACTGAGTGATTCCGCACGTGTCGGCTGGCCGTTGGTCTGTGGCTTCTGCTGTCCAGCCTGTGTTTTAGCGGCATTTTTGTTGCGACTTTTATTTCGCTTCTGGCCGGCTTCTTTTTCTGTAGCGGATTTTTCTCCGGTGTGTTTCTTTTCCAGCGCTTTGGCTGCTTTGGCAAACTGGTTTTTATTGGACTCGCCGTTTTTTTGTTTTGCTTTACCCTGCTGATTTTTACCTTGCTGGTTCTGCTTACCCTGCTGATTTTTAGCTTGCTGGTTCTGTTTACCCTGCTGATTTTTACCTTGCTGGTTCTGCTTACCCTGCTGGTTCTGTTTACTCGGCTGATTTTTCCCTTGTTGCTGCTTCTTGTTTTGTTTCTTTTGCTGGCGCAGCAGGGCTTCGACCGCCGCCTTGTTGGCTAGCGCATCTTTCATTTCTGGTGCAGTTTTAAGGGCAGTATCGTAGGCGGTGATGGCCTCTTTATAGCGACCAAGTTTCGCCAGCGTATTGCCCCGGTTATAATCAGCTGTGACGCCGCTTGCGCGTGAAAAGTCCTTCAGTGCCTGTGCGTAATTCTTGCGTTTATACTCGGCGCTGCCGCGTTGTAAAGGATCCTCCGCCACCTGGCTGGCACGTGCATAATCCTTTTCCGCCAGGGCTATTGCCGCCTGCTGATCGGGGCGCTGCCAGAGGTCTTCCCAGTCGGCGGCCATGGCTTGCTGTGGTGGCGACAGTACACCGACCAGCAACACCAGGCTCAACAGCCAGCCGCGACGAAAAGCCAGTGCTGCCAGCGGCAGCAGCAACAATGCCAGCCAGGGGCCGCTGTCTTTCCAGTCCTGTCCCTGCATCTCACTATTGATCAGATTGTTTTCTGTACTCAGTGATGTGCTATTGTCCAGCAGGCTCCTGATGTCGCTATCGCTGCTATTAAAGGTGCGGTAGCGGCCGCCACCGGCCTTGGCCACGGCCTGGAGGGCCGCAGTTTCAAGCTGTGGCACGATGAGTTTACCGTCAGCAGTGGTGCGCAGTAGTTGGCCTTGTGCATTGGTCAACGGATCAGCAGTT
>JAADGZ010000231.1 GCA_013152045.1 Gammaproteobacteria bacterium | reverse complement strand
AAATGCTGGTATTGCTGACGCGATACGCCAATCCGCAGCATCATGTCCTTTTGTTTTAAACCTAGTGCGAGCCTGCGTTCTTTAAGTTGCTGAAGTAATGATTTCATCATAGGAAACAAATATATTGCTTTATTGAGATAAGAAACATATTAGTTTCTTTTTTATGGTAAGGCAACAAATGAGTGTCTTTTATATGTGTCGAGACTTTTCCAGGAGAAAGCAATAGATATATTGCTATTTAAGGAATATCTAAGTGCATTATGTTAATTAATCTCTTTGGGTTTAATTCCCCGCTGCTTGCAGCGAAAAATAGTAGATGGGTAGAGCGAAGCGCGAAGTCCAGTAGGGAAACCCATCGGCGGATTACAACCTTAATACCCCGTCCGCTTGCGTTGGGGTTGTTTATTGGCAGTAAAAATAGAAGATTACTAATAACTAAAACTAAAAAGGAAGGTAAAGTCTTTAAAAATATCTAGATTTTAGTGTGTTTCTCTGAAAATTATAAATATAACTTATTGAATAAATTGACATTTATATCAATGCATCATCGGGGTATGGGGTTTTGTTTGGCTGAGCTTGGCGTCCATCCTCGAAAGTTTATCCGAAAGTGGGATGGACGCCTAGTTGCGGCTATATGTAGGTGCTAGATGTACTCAGGAGTCAGATCCGATTTTGAATTGCGCCACCAGTTCCTGCATCCGTCGAGACTGTTGCAGGAGTTCCTCGCTGACCTCGGTCGTGCGGCTGGCACCCGTAGCCGTTTTTTCTGCCAGTTGGTTGATGCTGACGAGGTTACGGTTGCTTTCCTCCATCACTGCTCGTTGTTCTTCTGCAGCGGCGGCAACCTGGATGTTGCGATCAGATATATCGCTGATATTACCGGATATCATGGCCAGGGATTCGGCCGCTTCTTCAACCTGTTCGGAACAGGTTTCGGCCTGTTTGCTGGCTGTGTCCATCGCCGCAACAGCCTGGCGTGCATGGGCTTGTAGAGATTCGACCATGTCTTGAATCTGGGCCGCAGATTCCTGGCTACGAGAGGCCAGGCTGCGAACTTCATCTGCCACCACGGCGAAGCCCCGACCCTGTTCGCCAGCACGGGCGGCTTCGATAGCTGCATTTAGGGCCAGCAGGTTGGTCTGTTCAGCAATTTTGGTTATCACATCGAGTACTACACCAATATGTTCACTCTCGGACTCAAGGTTACTGATAGTTTCTGTGGAATGTGTCATTTCATTGAGTAGCATGTCGATACTGCCCAATGCATTAGTTGCAATCAGGGCACCGGAACGGGCGCCGTCAGTGGCCGCCTGTGAAGACTGGGCAGTTTCACTGGCATTGCGGGCAATTTCTTCGGTGCTGGCAGTGGCTTCGTTTATCGCAGTAGCGGCCTGAGCCGTTTCATTGCACTGGGTTTGTGTGCTTTGTTCCGTTTCTTCGGCAACCTCGGCAATATTATCTGCAATGCCAGTAATATGCTGGGTAGCATCACGGACCTGTTGCATACTGGTCTGAAATTTTTTCAGCATATTATTGAACGCCAGGGCAACTTTTCCAATTTCATCGCCTTCAGCATGGATCTTTACTCGTTGCTGAAGATCAGCCTGCTGGTCGATTAACTCAATAGTCTGCTGTAGGTTGTTCAACGGTTTATTGATCACGCGTCGTAGAATATAGACGATTAACAGCAAGCCTAGAGCGAAGAGTACAACCTGAATCAGGGCCGAGCTGAGCATATTATGGTTAACTTCAGCATCCAGTTGTTTGAGGGAATAGCTAATGCGTACCGCGCCCATGATATCGCCGGATTTGGCATTAACGTGGCAGCTAAGACAGTTGGTGCCACGGTAGTTTTCTGACGCCCTGAGTGGGTTAATTACCGTCAGGATGCGGCCGTTATCGGTGTTGTCAATCTGCACGATGCTTTCGCCCTGCAAGGCCCGTTTGTCCAGCGGATCCTGGGCTTGTTCGTTGCTATTACCCTGGCCAAAGAGTTTTGCGACAACAGTACTGCGCAGAATACGGGCATCGGTTATGCTGGGGCGATCTAACAATTTATTGCGCAGTACCTCACGCCGGTCCATGGTGTTGGTAATCATCATGGTGTTAATTGCATCAAAATAGGTGTCGGCGGTATCCTTGCTCTGTTGTTCAATAACCTTTTCCATCATGATGCGTTCGTTGTGGATCATATGGAAAACGATGGCCAGGAGGATGGTAGTGAAGACAAATACTAAGGTAAGATTTATCTTGCTCGAAATTGAAAGATTGTTGAATTTATTTTTCATCTTTAACTACTTGATAATAAAGTCAAATCGTCCTTGAAAAAACATCCTTAATAAAATCACAGGTATAGGTCGATTGAGAGGATCGTGATTAGGCAATGGTTTTGCCTCATGTCTCTTGCTTTAAATAGGTATCGGCATACCCTCTTGTATGTTTAGAAAAATATCAATACTTTTTGTACATTTGTTGTTCGAGTGCAGATGGGATAAGCCACAGAGTTTTTTTGTGCCATCTGTCGAGCTTGCAATAGAGCAGGAAAATCCCCTAAAGTGGAAGAAGCGAGACATATAATCAATATCTTAGAGAATTCTGGGCGTGTTTTTGACTGAATAGTCAGGTGGGAGATTCAGGCGGCGGCAGATTTGTTGGGTATAGCTGCATGGATATCTTGTAAATAGCGTTGATTAAATTCGACGGTTAACCCTGGAAATGTCATTAATTTAGCAAGCAGAATTTCGCAACCAGGGGGAGACATGCCGCGGGAATATGATGAAAAACGGGATTTTATCCGTATTACGGTCGATAGTGATATCAGATTCAGCCTTTCTGGCTCAGGCCAGGAAGAACACGGAAAAGTTACTAATTTAAGTGGCCGGGGGATGATGTTTATCGCTGATCGTTCACTGGTAGTGGAAGATCGGGTCGAGGTTCGAATTCACCCGGAAAACGATGTCACGCCGCCTTTGCATGCGAACGTCCGAGTGGTACGGGTGAACAAGCTGCGGCATGCGGATGGCTATGAAATCGGCGCGGTGATCCAGGAAATTCTGGATGATTGATAATGCATTATGACGCCTGACTCTGTTTCAGATGCAGAGTTGCAGAAATTATCTCTTCAGGTGGGCGAGGCTCTCCTGGCCCAGGGTCTGACACTGGCCTGTGCGGAATCCTGTACCGGCGGCTGGGTAGCAAAATCATTGACCGATATTGCCGGCTGTTTGCGCTGGTTCGAACGAGGATTTATCACCTATACCGAGCGCGCCAAGCAGGAGATGCTGGGGCTGGATGGTGCCTTGCTGGAGCGTTATGGCGTGGTCAGTGAAGACGTGGTGCGAGCGATGGCAGAGGGCGCCCTGGAGCATAGTCAAGCCAGTGTTACCCTTGCAATCACCGGGATTGCCGGGCCGGGGGGCGGAAGTGAAGACTTACCTGTCGGTCTGGTCTGGTTTGCCTGGCTGCGCAAAACCCAATCGGGTCAGTTGCAACGACTTTCCAGACAGCAGATTTTCGCCGGTGACCGGGAGGCGGTACGGCGTCAGGCGGTGGCCTGTGCGCTGCAGGGCGTACTGGCAATCCTGAACCAGGGCGGGAAGCGGGCTTAGATAATACCGCACAGTCCTGTAGCCAGATCTGAGGCTGCGGATTCCATGACTGAGAGTGAATGAATCGGGGCTGACCCCGAGACTCAATCTATGGAATAATGCGGTGGTGAATAGTATAGAATTTATTAAAAAATCCGAATCGGGGACCAGGGATGCGGTTTCATGATGACAAATTATAGCAAGCGAGGTTGATAATAATGGATGACGGCAAGCAAAAGGCATTAAGTGCAGCCCTGAGCCAGATTGAAAAGCAGTTCGGCAAGGGTGCAGTGATGCGTCTGGGAGATAATAGTGCGGCCAGGGATGTGGAAACCATTTCTACCGGCTCGATCAGTCTGGATGTGGCGCTGGGAGTCGGGGGCCTGCCCAAGGGACGGGTAGTTGAAATTTACGGCCCGGAATCTTCCGGTAAAACCACACTGACCCTGCAGGTGATTGCCGAATGCCAGAAAACGGGTGGGACTGCGGCGTTTGTCGATGCCGAACACGCGCTGGATCCACTGTATGCGGAAAAACTGGGTGTCAATGTCGATGAGCTGCTGGTTTCGCAGCCTGATACCGGGGAGCAGGCACTGGAAATTACCGACATGCTGGTGCGTTCCGGTGCGGTCGATATTGTGGTGATCGACTCGGTGGCGGCGCTGACGCCCAAAGCAGAAATTGAAGGCGATATGGGCGATTCGCATATGGGTCTGCAGGCCCGCTTAATGTCCCAGGCCTTGCGTAAACTGACCGGTAATATCAAGCGTTCCAATACCATGGTGGTTTTCATCAACCAGATCCGTATGAAAATTGGCGTTATGTTTGGCAATCCGGAAACCACCACCGGCGGTAATGCGCTGAAATTCTATGCTTCGGTGCGGCTGGATATTCGCCGTATCGGCGCACTGAAGAAAGGTGATGAAATTATCGGCAATGAAACCCGAGTCAAGGTGGTAAAAAACAAGGTTGCGCCGCCTTTCAAGCAGGTGGTTTTCGATCTTTTATATGGTGAAGGTATTTCCCGTGAAGGTGAAATCATTGACCTGGGTGTAAAGGAAGGATTGGTCGACAAGGCCGGTGCCTGGTACAGCTACAATGGTGAGCGTATTGGTCAGGGCAAGGATAATGTGCGTAACTTCCTTAAAGAAAATACCGCGATGGCGATGGAGATTGAAACCCGCATCCGTGAAAAATTGCTGGATCTGCCATTGCCGAAAAAATCAAAGAAAGCTGAGGTGGCGTTGGCTGAAGAATGAATGCGCAGGGCGCAATCTACAGGGGTGGCCGGTTGGTCACCCTTTTTATTGATGTATGAATAATTTTTTCCTGCTCGGTGATGGCAACATCTATTCGTGAATCGGCGATGAATTATCTGGCTCGGCGAGAACATAGTCGGCTGGAGCTTGCGCATAAACTGGCGCTCAAAGATTTTGATAAAGCTGAAATCAGTAAAGCTTTAGACCGTTTGGTTGCCGATGGCCTGCTGAGTGATGCGCGTTTTGCTGAATCTTTTGTGAATGCGCGTATACAGCGTGGTAAAGGTCCGGTAAAAATACAGCTTGAGCTTAAGCAGCGTGGCGTAGAGGATGCGATTATCCGACAATATCTGAATGCGCCGGAAGTAGATTGGTGTGAACAGGCTTGCAGGGTACGCTGCAAGCGTTTTGGCGAGGACATGCCGAGCGAGTATCAACAGCGCATGCGCCAGATGCGTTTTTTACAGCAGCGTGGCTTTACGCATGAACAAATAAGCAGGGCGTTAAATCCAGAGTAAAGATACAAGGGTAAAGATCGTCATATTCTGTGCGCTACCCCTTTTACCTTGTATCTTTGCTCTTGTATCTGAATTAACTGAAGTGCAAATAAATTATGAAAACCAGTGCAGAAGTTAGAACCGCTTTTCTTGAGTATTTCAGAGAACGTGGTCATGAAGTCGTGCCTTCCAGCTCATTGGTGCCGACTAACGATCCGACCCTGCTGTTTACCAATGCAGGCATGGTACCGTTCAAGGATGTCTTTCTGGGCAAGGAGACGCGCAACTACGTGCGTGCTACCAGCGCACAGCGTTGTGTGCGTGCCGGTGGCAAGCACAACGATCTGGAAAACGTTGGTTATACTGCACGTCATCATACTTTCTTCGAGATGTTGGGCAACTTCAGCTTTGGTGATTATTTCAAGCGTGAAGCGATTCAGTTTGCCTGGGAATTTCTCACTGTCACGCTGAACCTGCCAGCTGAAAAACTCTGGATCACGGTGTACGAAGAAGATGATGAAACGGCGAATATCTGGTTGAAGGAAATGCATATCGATCCGGCCCGTTTTGCTCGCATCGGCGCGAAAGATAATTTCTGGTCAATGGGCGATACCGGACCTTGTGGTCCCTGTTCTGAAATTTTCTATGATCACGGCGAAGATATTCCCGGCGGACCACCCGGTAGTCCGGATGAAGACGGCGATCGCTATATCGAGATATGGAATTTAGTCTTTATGCAGTACGACCGTGATCGAGACGGTGTATTGCATCCGCTGCCCAAACCTTCTGTGGATACCGGTATGGGCCTGGAACGCCTGGCGGCCATTCTGCAGGGCGGACACAGTAACTATGATATCGATTTGTTCCAGCATCTGATCGCGGCGGTAATGGCTGTTAGCGGTTGCCGGGATAAAGACAACAACTCGTTGAAAGTCATTGCCGATCACATTCGTTCCTGCAGTTTTCTGATCGTCGATGATGTGATGCCTTCGAATGAAGGTCGCGGTTATGTGCTGCGTCGTATCATTCGTCGTGCAGTGCGTCATGGCCATAAGCTGGGTCTGCGCGATCCCTTCTTTTACAAATTGGTGGCCGCGTTAGTGACCGAAATGGGCGAGGTCTATCCTGAGCTGGCAAAAGCACAGGCGCTGGTCGAACGGGTGTTGAAACAAGAAGAAGAACGCTTTGCGGAAACCCTGGATCAGGGCATGGCGATTCTCGAAAATGTGATCAATGAGTTATCCGGACGAATCATTCCCGGCGAAACTGTTTTCAAACTTTACGATACCTATGGTTTTCCGGTTGATCTGACCGCCGATATCGCGCGGGAACGGGATCTGGAATTGGACATGCTGGGCTTTGATAAAGCCATGGCCGCCCAGCGCGAGCGGGCGCGTTCTGCTAATAGCTTTGCGATTGATTACGGTGCAGATCTGCAACTGGAAGGCAGAACAGAATTTACCGGCTATGAGCATCTTAGCGATACGGCCGTGATCAGCGAACTGTTGATCGATGGCAAGTCCTGTGTGCGGCTGGAAGCCGGGCAGGAAGGCATGCTGGTGCTGGAGCAATCTCCCTTTTATGCCGAGTCCGGTGGACAGGTTGGCGATACAGGACGTATTTTTACGGATACAGCTGAATTTGAAGTCCAGAATACACAGAAGCAAGGTAAGGTGTTTGTGCATATCGGACGCATGTTAAAAGGATCTCTGAGGCCAGGAGAAGCGGTTCAGGCGCAGGTAGACAGTCAACGTCGTCAGGCTATCGCCTATCATCATTCTGCCACCCATCTGCTGCATGCGGCGTTACGTGAGCTGCTGGGTGAGCATGTTACCCAGAAAGGCTCGCAGGTTACGGATGATCGCCTGCGTTTTGATTTCTCCCACTTCGAACCCATCAGTCCGCAGCAGTTGACCCAGATCGAGGAGCTGGTCAACCAGCATATTCGTCACAATCACGAAGTAGTAACACGCATCATGGATCAGGATGAAGCTAAAAACAGCGGCGCGATGGCCCTGTTCGGAGAGAAATACGAGGACAAGGTGCGGGTGCTGAGCATGGGGGATTTCTCGGTAGAACTTTGCGGTGGCACCCATGTCAGGCGTACCGGCGATATTGGTCTGTTCAAAATTCTGTCAGAAACCGGTGTCGCGGCTGGCGTGCGGCGGATTGAGGCGGTGACGGGTCCAGCTGCCCTGGAACGGATCACTGAGCATGAAAATCGGCTGAGCGAGCTTGCCGCGTTGCTCAAGAGCACACCGGAGACGTTACAAGACAGAGTGCAACAGTTGCTGGAGAAAAATCGCGCGGCGGAAAAAGAACTGGAACAGTTGAAAGGCAGGCTGGCAAGTTCCCGAGGTGACGATCTTGTTCAGCAGGCCACTGAAATCGGTGGCATCAAGGTGCTGGCGGCAAAACTGGAGGGGGCCGATCCTAAATCTTTGCGCGACACCGTGGATCAGCTAAAGCAGAAAATGGGCAGCGCAGCGATTGTGCTTTCCACCGTGAAGGATGGCAAGGTCAGCCTGATAGCGGGTGTGAGTAAGGATTGCACCGATCGCATTAAGGCGGGTGAACTGGTTAACGTGGTGGCGGAAAAAGTTGGTGGTCGTGGTGGCGGTCGACCGGATATGGCGCAGGCGGGCGGTAATCAGCCGGAAAACCTAGAGCTGGCACTGGCCGCAGTAACTGGCTGGATTGAGTCTAGGTTGAATATTTAAAATCAGAATTTTAAGGTGTTGAACTACTTGATGGTTTATGGTGCATTCTGCTTCCAATCTATGCCAAAGTAGTGTTTAATTCGCCCACTTTTTTGTGTAACAAAAGTTTAATGGCTCTGATTGTCCAGAAATATGGCGGCACCTCGGTGGGAACCGTCGAGAAGATCGAAAATGTAGCTGAAAAGGTCATCGCTACCCGCGATGCCGGTCATGCTGTGGTCGTGGTCGTCTCGGCGATGAGCGGTGAGACCAACCGTCTGATCGGGATGGCGAAGCAGATTACTGCACAGCCGGAAGCGCGTGAATATGACGTGCTGGTCTCTACCGGCGAGCAGGTGACGATTGCCCTGCTGAGCATGGCCCTGAATAAACGTGGATATCCGGCGCGTTCCTATACCGGTTCGCAGGTGCGTATCCTTACGGACAGTGCGCATACCCGGGCGCGGATTCTGGATATCGATGAGTCCCGCATGCGGGTAGATCTGGATGCCGGGCGCGTGGTGGTAGTGGCCGGATTTCAGGGCCGGGACGAACAGGGTAATATCACTACCCTGGGTCGCGGAGGATCTGATACTACCGCCGTGGCTCTGGCGGCGGCATTGAAAGCCGATGAATGTCAGATTTATACCGATGTGGATGGTGTCTATACCACTGATCCACGGGTAGTGCATGATGCCCGGCGACTGAACTGCATTACCTTTGATGAAATGCTGGAAATGGCCAGCCTGGGTTCAAAAGTCCTGCAAATTCGCGCGGTGGAATTTGCAGGTAAATACAATGTCAGATTACGTGTACTATCGTCCTTTGTTGAAGGGGCAGGTACACTGATAACCTTTGAGGATGATGAAATGGAGCAGCCTGTCATTTCCGGTATCGCTTTTAACCGGGATGAAGCCAAGCTGACAATTCTGGGTGTGCCAGATGAACCGGGTACGGCGTATGCTATTCTGGGCGCTATTGGTGACGCTAATATCGAGATCGATATGATTATCCAGAATGTCGCCGCTGATTCGACGACAGATTTTACCTTCACCGTGCATCGTAATGATTATGACCGGGCTTTGATGATTCTTGAACAGACAGCTAAAGCCTTGAATGCGCGAGAAGTGAGTGGTGATAAAGCAATAGTTAAGATTTCGCTTGTAGGTGTGGGAATGCGTTCCCATGCTGGTGTGGCCAGTAAAATGTTCAAAACACTGGCAGATGAGGGTATTAACATCCGCATGATTTCTACTTCGGAAATCAAGATTTCGGTTGTTGTGGAAGAAAAATACCTAGAACTGGGCGTGCGGGCATTGCATTCGGCATTTAATCTTGCCGAGGCTCCTGCTGCCTGAAAAATGGATTGGATACACTACTTAAAGTCTGTGTAGTGAATGTGTTTTTAAGTGAATTTATTTAAGTTTTAAGTCTTTTTGACGATATACTTGGCTGGAATCTGCCCGAGCAATGGCAAGGAAAGCAAGCATCAAGTTCAAAAAGCAATACAGGAGAAAAAGTAATGTTGATTTTAACGCGAAGGGTAGGCGAGACATTGATGATCGGTGACGAAGTGACCGTGACCGTGCTCGGCGTCAAAGGCAATCAGGTCAGAATTGGCGTCAATGCACCCAAAGAAATTTCCGTGCATCGGGAAGAAATTTATGAGCGCATTAAGCAGGAAGAGCAGGAGAAAAAATCTCAACAGGAAGGTTAAACCCCCTTTACCTTAGCCCTTTGCCCTAGTATCCTTTGCATCCTCAAATTGGAGAGCTGGCCGAGTGGCTGAAGGCGCACCCCTGCTAAGGGTGTATGGGTTAACGCCCATCGAGGGTTCGAATCCCTCGCTCTCCGCCAG
>JAADGZ010000070.1 GCA_013152045.1 Gammaproteobacteria bacterium | reverse complement strand
TAGAGGAGACAATATGATCGCCACTCTGCAACAAGCCCATGCAAGTGCTCAGAATCGCCGCCATACCCGAAGCCGTCCCCACCGCGCACTCGCCACCTTCCATTGCCGCCAGACGTTGCTCAAAGGTGCGCACCGTCGGATTGGTGAAACGTGAATAGATGTTACCCGGCTCGTCACCGTTGAAACGCGCCGCAGCCTGCGCGGCGCTATCGAAGACATAACTGGAAGTAGGAAAGATAGGCTCGGCATGTTCGTGTTCGGCTGAGCGCTGCTGACCCGCGCGGACGGCCAGTGTGGCCACCGCCCAGTCCTTCAGTTGTTCATCATGCATGGTGTTTGCTCCGCTATTCAAAATTCAGGTTGTTATTAATCGTTGCATAAATATTCACATGTATTTCATCCCCTCTCCCCAACCCTCTCCCAGAGGGAGAGGGGGCTATGATGCGAACACTTATGCAACGATTAATACTCAAAATCGGGGCATGAAAAACCTGCCTCGAATCACTAAAGCAAATTTATCAGTATCTTCCCTCGCTTGAGCCATATTTTATTTTTAATGCGTCCGCATGCTGATGGGGTTCCCTACTGGACTTTACACTTCACTCTAGCCATCCCGTTTTTCAATGCGTCCCGATAAAAATTAAACGCTATTGTAAATTTCCATGACTTCATTTTCCTTGTCTGCCGTTGAACGCACATCATCATTGCGTAAATCTTCAATGTGTTTAAGGTATGCTTGGTCCACGTCGCCGGTTACATACTCACCATTAAATACCGCTGTATCGAAACGTTTAATGCCTTTGGCTTTCTTGCGCACGGCTTTAACCAGATCTTCCAGATCCTGATAAATCAACCAGTCAGCACCGATAACTTCGGCTATTTCATCTTCATTGCGACCATGCCCAATCAGCTCGTGTGCAGCCGGCATATCGATACCGTATACATTCGGATAGCGCACCGGCGGTGCCGCCGAGGCGAAATAAACTTTTTTCGCACCCGAGTCACGCGCCATCTGGATGATCTGTTTCGAGGTTGTGCCGCGAACAATTGAATCATCCACCAGCAATACATTCTTGCCGCGGAATTCCAACTCGATAGGGTTGAGCTTCTGACGCACGGATTTTCTGCGTTCGGTTTGTCCCGGCATAATGAAAGTTCGACCGATATAGCGGTTCTTGATAAAGCCTTCGCTGTAGTTTATACCCAGCGCATACGACAATTGCAGCGCAGCAGTACGACTGGTATCGGGGATGGGCAGTACCACGTCGATATCATGATTGGGTTTCAAGCGTTTTATTTTTGCCGCCAGATAATCCCCCATGCGCATACGTGCCTTGTATACCGAGATACCATCGATCATCGAATCTGGTCGGGCAAAATAAACGTGTTCGAATATGCAGGGTGTCAGCTCTGGGTTCTCGGCGCACTGTTGCGCCTGCAGCTTACCGTCCATATCAATAAACACGGCCTCGCCGGGAGCCACATCACGCAGCAGTTCATAACCGATAATACCCAGGGCAACGCTTTCCGAGACCACCGCATATTCCTTGCCTTTATCTGACTTCCGCACCCCCACCGCCAGTGGTCGAATACCATGCGGATCGCGAAAGGCTAGAATCCCCCGTCCGGTAATCATGGTGACTACGGCATAGGCTCCGCGACAGCGTTTATGCAGTGCGGCTACTGCTTTAAAAGCATCTTCGGCACAGAGCTGCAACTGGCTGGCCATACCCAGTTCATGCGCCAGCACATTGAGCAAAATTTCAGAATCGGAGTCGGTATTGATATGACGGCGATCCTGTACAAACAGCTCATGTTTGAGTTCTTCGGCATTGGTCAGGTTGCCATTATGCGCAAGGGCAATACCGAAAGGTGAATTCACATAAAAAGGCTGGGCTTCGGCGGAGGTAAAGCAACCGGCCGTGGGATAGCGCACATGGCCAATACCGATATTGCCCTTCAGACGTAACATGTGGCGAGTATGAAAAACATCGCGCACCAGTCCATTGTCTTTACGCATGTACATGCGATCCTGATCGCAGGTAATGATACCCGCGGCATCCTGTCCCCGATGCTGAAGCATGGTCAGGCCATCATACAGAGCCTGGTTGACCGGAGTTTTAGCGACAATACCAATGATCCCGCACATGATCGTTTCCTCAAATAAAAATTAAAAACGGCTAAAAATGAAAGTTACCAGCTACACTGGCTGGCAAGAAATCCCGCATCAACACGGCAATCGCCTGGAAACGAAATAGCAGGGCTGAATCCTGCCACAGGGCTTGTTTGGGAAGCTCGGTTAAACCGGATAACAACACCAATACTGATACCAGCAAGACGCCGCGCAAGAAACCAAAGACAACCCCGAGGAAGCGATCTGTTCCACTTAGACCGGTACGCTGCACCAGCCGCGCAGCAAAAAAATTTACCATAGTGGAAACGATCAGTGACACCACAAACAAGGCAACAAAAGCAATAATAAGACGAAAAGATGAATTTTCAATGCTGGATGCCAGCATTTCTGATAAACCGCCGGAAAAGGTTAATGATACCCAGAAAGATAGCACCCAACCGGCTAATGAAAGTGCTTCTTTAACAAACCCCCGCATGAGGCTAATAAAGGAGGAGATTAATAATACTCCAAGAATTGCATAGTCAATACCAATCATTTATATCTCTTGTCTCAAAACAGCGGCCCAACGCTACCATTATATTTAGGGATGTCTTACCAGCAGACCTTTCATTTTCTGCTGCGCCAGGAGACTATCGCGCACCTGCTCAGCTCCGGCACGGCTGATGTATGGCCCCAGCCTGACCCGATAAATTAATTTTGCATTGCGGCTTCGTATGCCTTCGACAAAGGCTTTGTATTTATGCTTGCGCAATTTATCACGTAATTTGAAGGCATTACTTCTCTGTTTAAAACTGCCAACCTGTATCGCCCAGGCCTGAGTGGCCGATACTGTTGATACTTTTCTTTTTTGCCTGACTACAGGCGAAGCCGTCGTTTCAGGCTTGCCTGTTTTTAGTTTACTGCTGCTCGCATGACTGGCCGCTACGGGAACCTTCGTTACCGTCGATAGCGGTGCAGAACGTTTATCGATGGGGATGCGAATTTTATCTTGTTCGGCGTCATGCCTGTCGGTAGCAGCTGAATCATTGCTGGCAAATTCAATCTGACGAATGTTTTTAATCTCTGTCGGTTTAACCGGAATACTGCTGCCATTGACGATAAAACCCGGCTCCCGTTTACCATCCAGAATCATGGGAATGAAAATCACACCCAGCGCTACCAACACGATGGCACCCACCAGCCGTTGTTTTAATCGAGATTGCTGTTCCACCTGAATTTTCAGTCTCCAGCCTGTACTTTCGAACTCACGGCAAACACCTATTATATTCGCTGCCCATGTGCCTGCGCTACTACCATGGCTTCAGAAACGGTATAAAAAGAACCGAATACCACGATACGATCTCCGCTTTCAAGCTGGCTTTCAATCGCATTCCAGGCTTCGGCAACCGAAACATGCACGCTAACCGGCGAGCAACCCAACGAATTAATAATGTCCTTCAAATTTTCAGGCTTTTCACTACGTGAACTGGCTAACGGCGCAATATGCCAGTCTGTTATCTGCAAATGAATATGTCTCAATACCGTTCTGCAGTCTTTATCCGCTAACATACCCAGCAAAGCAAACGTGCGCCCCACTGGTTCCGCTTCCGCCAACATCTGCGCCAGTTGCTGTACGCTGTCTGGATTGTGCGCCACATCGTAGATCCAGCTTACTGGAGCAGACGACGGATCAGATCGAGCCTGATCTGGCACTAACTGAAAGCGTCCCGGCAATTGCGCTTCCAGCAGACCACGACAAATCGCCTCGTGTGCTACGGGCAGACGTGACTGTAACAGTGTCAAGGCCATGAGCACACCGGCAGCGTTACGGTACTGGTGCGATCCGGACAAGCCCGGATGCGGCAGATCCAGCGCCTGTCCCTGCTTCTCATGCCAGCCCCAGCCCTGTGGATCAATCTTAAAATCAAAATCATGTCCCAGTCGGTAAAGGGGGCAATTCAATTTATTGGCCTGTTCCTGCATGGAGCGCGGCAAGTCGGGATCGCTGCAAACTGCCGGACGGCCCGGACGCATAATGCCGGCCTTTTCATAGCCAATGGCTTCACGATCCTCGCCCAGCCAGGCGGTATGATCCAGACTGATAGCGGTCAGCAAGGCAATATCGGCATCGATGATATTTACCGCATCCAGTCGCCCCCCTAATCCCACTTCCAGCAACACCACATCGACCTGCTGGTGCATGAAAATATCCAGCGCCGCCAGGGTGCCAAATTCGAAATAGGTCAGAGAAACATCTGCACGCGCCGCATCAATACGCGTAAAAGCCGCCACAATCTCTGCATCTGTGGCCTCCACGCTATTGATACGGATACGCTCGTTGTAACGCAATAAATGCGGCGAGCTGTAAGCACAGGTGCGGTAACCATCAGCCAGATAAATCGACTCCAGCATGCGCAAGCTGGAGCCTTTGCCGTTGGTGCCAGCAATAGTAATCACCGGGCAGGAAAAAGAGCGGGCATGTAAACGCTGAAACACCGCCATTATGCGCGTCAGCCCCAGTTCGATTTCTTCTGGATGCAGTGTTTCCTGCCAACCAAGCCAATCATGCAGATTGTCAAATCGAGCGGACATCAGCGGCAGAAAAATATGATCATTGCCGTAGCCGGATTACTGCGCCTTGATGCCGGAATCCGAGGAACCTCTCACTCTTCAAGCTGCGGACTGCTGCATAAGAATGGAAAGCAGGCTGGCAACCTTGTCGCGCATGTTACGACGATCCACGATCATGTCGATGGCACCATGCTCCAGCAGAAACTCACTGCGCTGAAATCCTTCCGGCAGAGTTTCGCGCACAGTCTGTTCAATGACCCGCGGACCCGCAAAACCGATCAGGGCATGGGGTTCGGCAATATTGATGTCACCTAGCATCGCCAGGCTGGCGGAAACGCCCCCCATAGTAGGATCGGTCATGACCGAAATAAACGGGATCCCGCGCTTGTTCAGGCGCGCAATCACGGCGCTGGTCTTGGCCATTTGCATCAGGGAAAACAGTGCTTCCTGCATGCGTGCGCCGCCGCTGGAAGAAAAACAAAGCAAGGGGATATTCTGTTCGAGACAGACATTGGCGGCACGCACAAAACGTTCGCCCACTACCGCGCCCATCGAACCACCCATGAATTTGAATTCAAAGGCCATCGCCACCAGCGGCACCTCTTTGACCTTGCCCTTAATAGCCACCAGGGCATCCGTTTCACCGGTATTTTTCTGCGCCTGTATGATTCGATCTTTATACTTCTTGAGATCACGAAATTTGAGTACATCAACCGGTTTAAGGTTGGCACCAATTTCTTCGCGCTCACCTTCATCCAGAAACTTGTCTAAACGAAAGCGAGCGCCAATACGCATATGATGATCGCATTTAGGGCACACATTATAGTTGCGTTCCATTTCGGCACGATACAGTACCGCACTACAGGCGCTGCACTTTGTCCACAGTCCTTCGGGCACGTTTTTTTTGGCTCCGCCTTCGGTACGAATTCGTGAGGGTAATAATTTGCTAAACCAGTTCATTTGAGAAACCTTATTGCAGAAGCATCAAGCTAACGCCCATCCATACTAATGGATAATTAACGCAGAGATGGTATGATTTTGTTTATTCATAATTTTACTACGACCGATAACACCTTAGCATCTATCCATCGCCGCGCGCATTTCGCTCAGCAAGCCGGCAACCGCACTATTGATGTTATCGACAGAATCCGCATTTTCTTCGACCTTGCGCACCAGCGCACTGCCAACCACCACGGCATCCGCCACGTCGGCAATACTGGCAGCCGACTCAGCATCTTTAATGCCAAAACCCACAGCAACCGGCAATGCCGTCTGCAGTCGAATTTTAGCCAGCTGTTGCTTGACAGCCGAAATATCTAGATGGCCTGCGCCAGTAACCCCTTTCAGAGAAACATAATAAATGAAACCACGGCCAGATTCAGTAATCATCTTGATACGCGCATCATCGGTGGTCGGTGCCACCAGAAAAATCATATCCAGCTCATGCGCAGACAAGGCCGATAATAAATCATCCGCTTCCTCGGGCGGCATGTCCACTAACAGCACTGCATCAACACCCGCCGCCTGAGCCTCGCGTGCGAAATCAGTATAACCTTTGACTTCTACCGGATTCAGGTAACCCATCAGCACTACAGGTGTATCGGCATCGCTCTGGCGAAATGTTTGCACCATTTTCAGCACATCATCCAGCGAAACTTCATGTTCAAGCGCCCGCTCCATGGCCCGCTGAATCACTGGCCCTTCTGCCATAGGATCCGAAAACGGCACTCCCAGCTCAAGGATATTAGCCCCGGCTGCCACCATCGCGTGCATCAGTGAAACCGTCACTCCCGGTTCAGGATCACCGGCGGTTACGTAGGGAATAAGCGCTTTTTTCCCGGACTTGTGTAATTTTTCAAAACAGGCAGCCAAACGACTCATAGGGTAATCCCCTCATGCTCGGCTACCGTATGTATATCCTTATCCCCACGACCGGATAAATTAACAATAATAATTTGTTCGCTTGTCATCGTTGGTGCCAGTTTTGTCGCATAGGCCAGTGCATGACTGGATTCCAGCGCAGGAATAATACCTTCGATGCGAGTCAAATCATGGAAACCCTGCAGGGCTTCATTATCATCAATAGCCACGTAGTTTGCCCGGCCACTGTCTTTTAACCAGGCATGCTCAGGTCCCACGCCGGGATAATCCAACCCGGCAGAAATAGAATGCGTATGAATGATCTGGCCATGCGCATCTTCCATCAAATAAGTACGATTGCCATGCAGCACACCGGGCTTACCAGCGCACAAAGGCGCGGCATGGTGCCCGGTTTCCAGTCCATCGCCAGCCGCCTCGACGCCGTAGATAGCTACATCCTTGTCTTCAATAAAAGGATAAAATAAACCAATGGCATTGGAACCACCACCGACACAGGCCACCAGTGCATCCGGCAACCTGCCTTCCTGTTGCAGAATCTGGCTGCGAGCTTCGCGCCCGATGATGGTCTGAAAGTCACGCACCATGGCCGGATAGGGATGTGGCCCGGCAACCGTGCCAATAATATAAAAGGTATCATCAATATTGGTCACCCAGTCACGCATCGCTTCATTAAGCGCATCTTTCAGGGTACGCGAACCGGATTCTACCGGCACCACAGTGGCCCCCAGTAATTTCATCCGGAACACGTTCATGGCCTGACGCTGGATATCCTCCGCCCCCATATAGACCACGCATTCAAGCCCCAGGCGGGCAGCCACCGTGGCACTGGCCACGCCATGCTGGCCGGCACCGGTCTCAGCGATGATACGTGTCTTGCCCATGCGTTTGGCCAGTAACGCCTGGCCTACCGTATTGTTGATCTTGTGCGCACCGGTATGATTCAAATCTTCCCGTTTCAGGTAAATTCGCGCCCCACCCAGTTGCTTGCTCCAGCGTTCGGCAAAATACAGCGGGCTGGGTCGACCAACGTATTGCTGCAGTTCATAATCCAGCTCGGCAAGGAAATCGGCGTCCTGCAGGTATTTTTCATAGGCTTCACGTAATTCCGCCAAGGGTCCCATCAGGGTTTCCGCTACAAACATGCCGCCATAAACACCGAAATGTCCTCTTCCATCCGGCATCTGGTATACATCTGAGTTATTATCCGTTGCTTGCAAAACTGCTTACCTCGTTGATAAATGCTGCTATTTTCTGCCCATCCTTGATGCCTTTTTCGGCCTCCACGCCACCACTAACATCGACGGCATAGGGGCACACCGTCTGTATCGCGGTACGCACATTTGCCGGATTCAGGCCGCCGGCCAGAATCAGTGCTTGCTCCAATGCGGGAATACGTGTCCAGTCAAATGTCTCGCCGGTTCCACCCGGCAGGCCCGGCTGATAACTGTCCAGCAAAATACCTGCGGCGGTCGGATACTGACGGGCCTGCGCTTCAATGTCTCTACCATCTTGCATACGCAAAGCCTTGATATAAGGCCGGCCATAACGGCTACAGTCTGCTGCAGATTCATCACCGTGGAACTGTAATAAATCCAGCGGCACCTGACGGAGCAAAGCGCGAATAGTGGCTTCCTCTGCATTGACGAACAGCCCTACCGTAGTCACAAAAGGTGGCAAGGCGGCCATGATGATCTGCGCCTGCTCGGCTGTCAATGCACGCGGGCTCGGTGGATAGAATACCAGCCCCAGCGCATCCACGCCCAGACGCACGGCCGTCAGCGCATCTTCAACCCGGGTAATGCCACATATTTTGACTCGTGTGCGCAAAGAACGTCGCCCGTTACAAAAGTCGGGAGCTTAACAGTTCGTAGCACAAAGTAAAAGTCGGAGAAAATAGATCAGAGGGGGATTTTGTTTGTTTTACAGTAACTTAAATAGAAAACCCGCCTTAAGGCGGGTCTTCTAAAAATGCTAGTTGAATAGCTTTCGCTTCAGGCGGCTTTCTTTCTTTTGACCATGCCCAGCAGACCTAACAAGCCGGAACCAAACAACCAGACTGCAGCCGGTACCGGAACAGCCTGCAGCTCACCAATTTTGGCTGTCAGATTATTGGCTGTAAAGGTAGAACCCAACTGAATAGCACCTGTGGCATTACGAAATGCACCTTCAATTCGACCTGTTTGCAAATTAGCGGCCATACTACCGCCGGTATACATCAAATCCGCATCGAAATTACCAAATCCCGCAAACAAACCACCCGGAAGATTCCCCAGATCAACTAAACTCAGGTTTGAAAAAGTAGCCGTTAAAATGGAACCACCACCCACGCTCAGCGTACCAGAACCACTTGCATCTGAAGTCAACGAAAAATTCTGATCGGCAAAATCATAGTAGACACTGTTATCAGCATTGATAAGGGTAATAGCAGTCCCATCCATCATCAAACCGGTAGCAGTACTCGTTACACCCGTATCAGCACTGTATTGCTGAATATCCAGAGCAGGATATACAACGCCTGCGTTTGCCGCTGCTGTAAATAGCAGACTGGCTGCCACGGGAATGCCTGTTTTAATTATTTTATTCCACATTTTCATACCCAACTCCCATCTGCACATTAATTAAAATTATTTTTTATAGTTAGCTGACATGGTGAACTAAATGCTGTGTCTATCCTCATCCGGACTTTTTCTCTTCCAGGTGGCAATGAACAGCCCTCCCAGACCCAGCATAAACAAAACCAGTACACCCGGTTCTGGCACGGATACTGAGGCTGGTGCGGAAAGGTTGCCATCAACATTTCCGCCAAAACTTCCTTTATCAAACATGGTAGAAGAAAAACTCGTTGACAAATTCAGTTGCAAAGCAAAAAGTTTCGCGCCAACTGCAAACTCATTAAGGAGAGAACCACCAGTGGGATTAAACATGGCAAACAGCGCACCCGTATTCGAACCATTTGCCCCCCCCATAGCTAATCCGCTCAGTTCACCTTGCAGTAAAAGCGTGGGGACTCCACCGACAGTGGGGACTCCACCGACAATGCTAAGATCTGGACCGCTAATCCCGGTAAACGTTGCCATAGTGCCAAAGGAATTAGAACTCTTGCTGTCAAACAGACCACCAAATTTAAATGAGCTTCCTACGAGCTGCGGTGCCGGGCTGATGTCCTGTGAACCTGTCAGTGTACCTTGAACACCCAACAGCTTAGATTCAGAATTATAAGACATGCTGCCATTAAAAGTGAGCAGAGGGTAAGCAGAGACGTTGAATGCAAGCAGTAGCATCCCGATGCCCGCGAGTATGCTTTTAAAACTGTTTGTAATGGACATCTTGTTTCTCCATGTTATTAACTCTAACG